>JAJZHS010000034.1 GCA_021798395.1 Pseudomonadota bacterium | reverse complement strand
CTCAGCCCTGAGCGTCGCCGCCGGCGCGCGGCGGCCGGGCGCCGACATCGTCTTCGGGCGCCGCGGCGTAGCGGCCGAGCAGCCGCGCGCCGATGATGCCGACTTCGTAGAGCAGGATCATCGACACCGCCAGCGAGGTCTGCGAGAACACGTCGGGCGGGGTGATCACCGCCGCGATGATGAACGCGACGACGATGAAATACGACCGCCACTGCTTCAGCTGGTCGATGGTCAGCACGCCGAAACGCACCAGCAGCATCAGCACCACCGGGACTTCGAACGCGGCGCCGAAGGCCAGGAACAGGGTCAGCACGAAATTCAGGTACGACTCGATGTCCGGGGCCGCGGTGATGACCTTCGGAGCGACGTCCTGGATGAAGGTGAACAGCCGGCCGAGGACGATGAAGTAGGCGAACGCCACGCCGAGGTAGAACAGCACCGTGCTGATGAAGATCAGCGGAGCGACCAGGCGCTTTTCGTGCTGGTACAGCCCCGGCGCGACGAACGCCCACAGCTGGTACAGGACCGCCGGCAGCGCGAGCAGCAGCGACGCCACCAGCGTGAGCTTGAGCGGGACCAGGAACGGGGTGATGACGCCGATGGCGATCATCGTCGAGCCGTGCGGCAGGTGCGCGATCAGCGGACGCGCGAACAGGTCGAACAGCCCGGACGGCCCCGGGTAGAAGACGAGCACGCCGAACACGACGCCGATCGAGATCAGGGCGCGGATCAGGCGATCGCGCAATTCGATCAAGTGGGTGATGAACGGCTGTTCGGCGTCGACGGAATCGGGCGGCTGGGTGTCGCTCACGGCAATGGAAGGCCTCGGTGGGGACGGCGCTCAGGCGCGCACGCGGCCGCGCGCGCTGCGCGCCGCGCCGGACAGCGCGTGGCGGCGCACGCGCGCCTGCCTGCGGTACCAGATGGGAACGGCCTGCGCCGGCCGCTTGGTGCGCCGCGGGCGCACCGGTTCGCCGAGGTAGGGCTGCTCCAGCGGCGCGGCGGAGTCGTCCGCCGCGGCCGCCGCGTCGGGGCCGCGCAGCCCGGCGGTGACGTCGCTCCAGGCCGACTCGAATTCCTGGTTGAGGGCGCCGACGTGGTTCGCGACTCCGGCCTGGATGTCGCGCACCGACTGCTCGACTCCGGCCTTCATGCTGCGCAGTTCGTCGAGGTCCATCTGCCGGTTGACCTCGGCCTTGACGTCGGCCAGATAGCGCTGCGCGCGGCCGATCAGGTTGCCGACGGTGCGCGCCACGCGCGGCAGCCGCTCGGGGCCGAGCACGACCAGCGCGACCACGCCGATCACGCCGAGTTCGGAGATGCCGATGTCGAACATGCTGGATTCGGGGACGGAACAAAAAAGCCGGCGATTCCGCCGGCCTTGCGCCGTGGCGCCGGGATCAGGTCGACTTCTCCTTGGCCTCGACGTCGATGGCGTCCTTCCTGACCGCGTCGGACTGCGCCGCGATCTGCTTGTCGGCCGGCGCGGGCGACGCGGAATCGCCGTCGCGCATGCCTTCCTTGAACCCCTTGACCGCGGAACCCAGGTCGGTGCCGATGTTCTTCAGCTTCTTGGTTCCGAACACCATCATGACGATGACGAGAACGATCAGCCAATGCCAGATGCTCAACGAGCCCATTTCCCACTCCTTCGCGGGCGCGCGGCCCGCGGTGTGCGACGACCCGCAGCGGGCTGCGGTGCCAAAGTGCTTATTTTAACGGCTTGACATCCTCGGCGCAGCGCGCTCGCGATGCGAACTCGTCCAGCCCGGACAATCCTTCGCGGCGGGCGAGCTCGGCCAGAACTTCGGCCGGACGCACGCCGTGCGCGGCGAGCGCGACCAGGCTGTGGAACCACAGGTCGGCGGCTTCGTAGACGATCTGCGCGCGCGCGCCGCCCTTGGCCGCGAGCACGAACTCGGTGGCTTCCTCGCCGACCTTCTTCAGCACCGCGTCCTCGCCCTTGGCGAACAGCCGCGCGACGTAGGAGCTGGCCGGGTCGGCGCGCTTGCGCGCCTCGATCACGTCGGCGAGGCGCGCGAGCACGTCGGCGGATGGGGTGTCGCTCATCGGTAGATCGCCTCGGGGTCTTTCAGCACCGGCGCCACGATGTCCCAGCGCGCGTCGTGCAGTTCGCGGTAGAAGCACGCATGCCGCCCGGTGTGGCAGGCGATGCCGGGCTCGTGGCCGAGCTGGCGCACGCGCAGCAGCACGACGTCGCCGTCGCAGTCCAGGCGGATCGATTCGACTTTCTGCACGTGGCCCGATTCCTCGCCCTTGTGCCACAGCCGGCCGCGCGAGCGCGACCAGTACACGGCCTCGCCGAGGTCGACGGTGCGGCGCAGCGCGTCGCGGTTCATCCACGCCATCATCAGCACGTCGCCGCTTCCGGCTTCCTGCGCGATCGCCGGCACCAGGCCGTCGGCGTCCCAGCGTATGTCGTCGATCCAGTCCATGGGGCAAGTGTAGTCGGCGCACAGGCGCGCGGCCGGCGGCCTCAGCCGTCCAGCCGCATGGCGATGCCCTGCCCGGCCATGAAACGCTTGGCTTCGCCGACGGTGTGTTCGCCGTAATGGAAGATGCTCGCCGCCAGCACGGCGTCGGCACCGCCCAGGCGGATTCCGTCGGCCAGGTGCTGCAGGCTGCCGACACCGCCGGAGGCGATCACCGGAACCGGAACCGCGTCGGCCACCGCGCGCGTGAGGGCGAGGTCGAACCCGGCCTTGGTGCCGTCGCGGTCCATGCTGGTGAGCAGGATTTCGCCGGCGCCGGCAGCGGCCATGCGCTGCGCCCACTGCACGGCGTCGATTCCGGTGTTGCGCCGCCCGCCGTGGGTGTAGACGTCCCAGCCGCCGCCTTCGCGGCGCTTGGCGTCGATGGCAACGACGATGCACTGCGCGCCGTAGCGCGCCGAGGCCTGTTCGATGACCCGCGGATCGGCCACCGCGGCCGAGTTGAAGCTGACCTTGTCGGCGCCGGCGTTGAGCAGCCGGCGCACGTCGTCGACGCTGCGCACGCCGCCGCCGACGGTCAGCGGGATGAACACCTGCGCGGCGACCGCCTCGATCATGTGCAGCAGCAGGCCGCGGTCGTCGCTGGTCGCGGTGATGTCGAGGAAGGTCAGCTCGTCGGCGCCCTGCTCGTTGTAGCGCGCGGCGATGTCGACGGGGTCGCCGGCGTCGCGCAGGCCGACGAAGTTGACGCCCTTGACGACGCGTCCGCCGGTGACGTCGAGGCAGGGGATGATGCGCTTGAACAGCATGGCGCGCGCGCTCAGCCCTGCGCGGCCTGGTCGGCCGCGGCCACGCGCTGCTGCGCGGCCTTGAAGTCGAGCGCGCCGGTGTAGATCGCGCGGCCGCAGATCACGCCCTCGACGCCGCTGGGCTCGACCTCGAGCAGGCGCTCGACGTCGGCCATTCCGGCCAGCCCGCCGGAGGCGATGACCGGGACCGTCAGCGCCTCGGCCAGCCGCACCGTGGCCTCGATGTTCAGCCCGGTGAGCATGCCGTCGCGGCCGATGTCGGTGTAGATCACCGAGGCGACTCCGTAGTCCTCGAACTTGCGCGCCAGGTCGACGACCGCGTGCCCGGTGAGCTTGCTCCAGCCGTCGGTGGCGACGCGGCCGTCGCGCGCGTCGAGGCCGACGATGATGTGGCCGCCGAAAGCGCTGCACGCCTCTTTCAGGAAGCCTGGGTTCTTCACCGCGGCGGTGCCGATGATGACGTAGCTCAGGCCGTCGTCGAGGTAGCGCTCGATGGTCTCGAGGTCGCGGATGCCGCCGCCGAGCTGCACCGGAATGTCGCCGCCGACCGCGCGCAGGATGGCGCGGATCGCCGGCTCGTTCTCGGGCCGCCCGGCGAAGGCGCCGTTGAGGTCGACCAGGTGCAGGCGCTGCGCGCCCTGCGCGAGCCAGTGCCGCGCCATGTCGGCCGGGGCGCTGGAGAACACCGTGGCGGCCTGCATCTCGCCTCGTTCGAGACGCACGCATTCGCCGTTCTTCAAATCGATCGCGGGGATCAGCAACATGGCAGGTCTATCGGGCAAAGATCGGAAACAAGTCAGCGACTACGACCCGAAGGCCGCCTCAGGGGTTCCAGTGCAGGAAATTTCGGTACAGCGCAAGCCCGGAGCCGGCGCTCTTCTCGGGGTGAAACTGGGTTGCGAAAATATTATCCATTGCAACCGCACTTGCGAAAGTCACGCCGTAATCGGTTGTGCCCGCAACGTTGCTCTGGCGGGACGGATTCGCATAAAAACTGTGAACAAAATAGAAGGCGGCGTCCTGCGCCACCCCGGACCACAGCGGGTGCACGGCGCCGTCGTGCGCGACCTGGCGCACGGTGTTCCAGCCCATGTGCGGCACTTTGTAGCGGCTGCCGTCGTCCTGCAGCAGGCCGTCGAGACGGAAGCGGCGCACGTCGCCGGGGATCAGGCCGAGGCCGTCGGTCGGCCCCTCGTCGCTGCGCTCGAGCAGCATCTGCATGCCCACGCACACGCCGAACAGCGGGCGCCCGGCGGCGACGGCGTCGAGCACCGCGCGCTGCAGCCCCGATTCGCGCAGCTCGCGCATGCAGTCGGGCATCGCGCCCTGGCCGGGAAGCACCAGGCGGTCGGCGGCGCGCACCTGCGCGGCGTCGGAGCTGACCACGACCTGCCACGGCAGGCCCTTGGCGACATGCAGCACCGCCTGCGACACCGAGCGCAGGTTGCCCATGCCGTAATCGACGATGGCGACCGTTTTCATCCGGGTGGCTGTTGAGCGAAAGGGCGCGGCGCGCTGCTGCCGAAAATCGAGGCGCCGCGGCGGGGACTGGACAGGTTACAGGGCGCCCTTGGTCGACGGAATCGCGCCGGCGGCGCGCGGATCGATTTCCGCGGCCGCGCGCAGCGCGCGGGCGAAGGCCTTGAACACGGTTTCGCACTGATGGTGCGCGTTGTCGCCACGCAGGTTGTCGACGTGCAGCGTGATCGCGGCGTGGTTGACCAGCCCCTGGAAGAATTCGTGCGCCAGCTCGGTGTCGAAGCCGCCGACGGCGGCTCGCGTGAACGGAACGTTCCACACCAGCTGCGGACGCCCGGAGAAGTCGACCACGACGCGCGACAGCGCTTCGTCGAGCGGAACGTAGGCGTGGCCGTAGCGGCGCACGCCCTTTTTGTCGCCCAGCGCGCGCGCCAGCGCCTGGCCGAAGGTGATGCCGACGTCCTCGACCGTGTGGTGGCCGTCGATGTGCAGGTCGCCGCGAGCCTGCACCGTCAGGTCGACCAGCCCGTGGCGGGCGATCTGGTCGAGCATGTGGTCGAAGAATCCGATTCCGCTGGCAAGCGAGGACACGCCGCTGCCGTCGAGGTCGAGTTCGACTTCGACCCGGGTCTCGGAAGTTTCGCGGGTAACGTGGGCTTTGCGCATGGCGGAATATTAACCCGACCTTACACGGAACGGCGAAGGCAATCGTCCAGCGCATCGAGCAGAGCGTCGCATTGCGTGTCGGTTCCGACTGTGATGCGCAGATAGTCCGCGATGCGCTCGGGGTGCCTGAAGTGGCGCACCAGCACGCGCCGCTGGCGCAGCGCCGCGGCCAGTTGCGCGCCGCCGGAGGCGGCGTGGCGCGCGAAGACGAAATTGGCCGCCGAAGGCAGCACGTCGAAACCGCGCGCGCGCAGCCCGGCGTCGAGCCGCGCGCGGCTGGCGACGATGCGCGCGCAGGTCGCCTCGAACCACGCCTGGTCGCGCATCGCCGCGGTGGCGCCGGCCAGCGCCAGGCGGTCGAGCGGGTACGAGTTGAAGCTGTCCTTGACCCGGGTGATGCCTTCGATCAGCTCGGGCGCGCCGATGCAGTAGCCGACGCGCAGCCCGGCCAGCGCGCGCGACTTCGACAGCGTGCGCACGACGAGCAGGTTCGGGCTCTCGGGCAGCAGCGCCAGCGCGCTGTGCGCGCCGAAGTCGACGTAGGCCTCGTCGACGACGACGACGCTGTGCGCGTTGCCGCGCAGCAGCCGCGCGATGTCGTGCAGCGGCAGCGCCACTCCGGTGGGCGCGTTCGGGTTGGCCAGCACGATGCCGCCGTTGCGCGGCCGCGCCAGGTAGTCGTCGACGCGCACGCGCAGGTCCGCGTCGAGCGGCACGCTGTCGACGTTGATTCCGTACAGCCGGGCGTAGACCGGGTAGAAGCTGTAGCTGATGTCGGGCAGCAGCAGCGGCGCGGGGTGGCGCAGCAGCGCCATGAACACGTGCGCGAGCACTTCGTCGGAGCCGTTGCCGACGAACACCTGCGCGGCGTCGACGCCGTGGTGCGCGGCGATGGCGTCGCGCAGCGCGCGGCATTCGGGATCGGGGTACAGGCGCAGGGCGTCGCCGCCGGCCTCGGCGATGGCGTCGAGCACGGCCCGGCTCGGCGGGTACGGGCACTCGTTGGTGTTGAGCTTGACCAGGCCTTCGATCTTGGGCTGCTCGCCGGGGACGTAGGGTGTGAGGCCGTGGACGACCTCGCTCCAGAAACCGCTCATGGCTCGAACCGCAGTTCGGCGGCGCGGGCGTGGGCCTGCAGGCTTTCGCCGCGCGCGAGCACCGAGGCGATGCGGCCGAGCGTGCGCGCGCCGGCGGCGCTGACGTCGATCAGGCTGCTGCGCTTGATGAAGTCGTACACGCCCAGCGGCGACGAGAAGCGCGCGGTGCCCGAGGTCGGCAGCACGTGGTTGGGGCCGGCGCAGTAGTCGCCGAGCGATTCGGAGGTATAGGCGCCGAGGAAGATGGCTCCGGCGTGGCGCAGGCGCTGCGCCAGCGGCTGCGGCTGCGCGCACGCCAGCTCGAGGTGCTCGGGGGCGATGCGGTCGGCCAGCGCGCACGCCTCGTCGAGGTCGCGCACCCGGATCAGCGCGCCGCGGTCGCGCAGCGAGGCCTCGATGATGGCGCGCCGCGCCATGTCGGGAAGCAGCCTGGCGATGGACTGCGCGACGGCGTCGAGATACGCCGCGTCGGGACTCAGCAGGATGCTTTGCGCCAGTTCGTCGTGCTCGGCCTGGCTGAACAGGTCCATCGCCACCCAGTCGGGCGGCGTGCTGCCGTCGGCGATGACCAGGATTTCCGACGGCCCGGCGATCATGTCGATTCCGCAGGCGCCGAATACCCGTCGCTTGGCCGCGGCGACGTAGGCGTTGCCGGGGCCGGTGATCTTGTCGACCCGCGGCACCGTGGCGGTGCCCCAGGCCAGCGCGGCGACGGCCTGCGCGCCGCCGATGGCGAAGGCGCGGCTGACGCCGGCCACCGCCGCCGCGGCCAGCACCAGGGGGTTGCGCTCGCCGCCCGGGGTGGGGACGACCATGACGATTTCGGGAACCCCGGCGACGTGCGCGGGGATGGCGTTCATCAGCACCGACGAGGGGTACGCGGCCTTGCCGCCTGGAACGTAGATGCCCACGCGGTCGAGCGGGGTCACCTTCTGCCCCAGGCGGGTGCCTTCGGCGTCGACGTACTCCCAGCTGCGGCCGACCTGCTCCATCTGCCGCTGGTGGTAGTCGCGCACCCGCGCGGCGGCGTCGACCAGCGCGTCGCGCTGCACGGCCGGGATGGCGTGCAGCGCGCTCTGCAGCGCGTCCTGGCCGATTTCCAGCGCCGCGACGCTGGCGGCGTCGACGCGGTCGAAGCGCCGCGTGTAGTCGAGCACCGCGGCGTCGCCGCGGCGGCGCACGTCGTCGACGATGGCGCCGGCGCGGGCGTCGATGTCGGCGTTCTCGTCGGCCATGCGCGCGAACAGGGCGTCGAACGCGGAGGCGAAGTCGGCCGCCGCGGTGTCCAGGCGGCGCAGGTTCAGTTCGGTGTTCATGCCGCGTCCTCCGGGTTGGCGTCGACCGCGTCGCGCAGCGCGTCGACCAGCGGGCGCAACTGCGCGGCGCGCGTCTTGTAGCTGGCCTGGTTGACGATCAGCCGCGACGAGATGTCCATGATGCGCTCGACCTCGACCAGTCCGTTGGCCTTCAGCGTGCCGCCGCTGGAGACCAGGTCGACGATGGCGTCGGCCATGCCGATCAGCGGCGCCAGCTCCATCGAGCCGTACAGCTTGACGAGGTCGACGTGCACGCCCTTGGCGGCGAAGTGCTCGCGCGCCAGGTGCACGTACTTGGTCGCCACGCGCAGCCGCGCGCCCTGGCGCACGCGCTGCGCGTAGTCGAAGTCGCCGCGGGTGGCGACCGACAGCCGGCAGCGCGCGATGCGCAGATCCAGCGGCCGGTACAGGCCGTCGCCGCCGAGGGTGGCGTCGGCCTCGAGCAGCACGTCGAGTCCGGCGACGCCGAAGTCGGCGCCGCCGTAGCGCACGTAGGTCGGCACGTCGCTGGCGCGCACCAGCACGACGCGCAGGTCGTCGCGGTTTGTGCGCAGGATCAGCTTGCGCGTCGCGTCGGGATCCTCGGCCACGGTGATTCCGGCGCGCGCCAGCAGCGGCAGGGTGTCGTCGAAGATGCGACCCTTGGACAGCGCGAGTGTGAGCATGGTCTGTGGGCAGGCTGGTCGGGGCGCGTCAGGCGCGTCAGGCGCGCAGGCGCTCGACGCGCGCGCCGAGCGCGGCGAGCTTGTGTTCGATGGCTTCGTAGCCGCGGTCGAGATGGTAGATGCGCTCGACCAGGGTGGTGCCCTCGGCGGCCAGTCCGGCGATGATGAGGCCGGCCGAAGCGCGCAGGTCGGTGGCCATCACGGTGGCGCCCGACAGCCTGGGCACGCCCTGCACGATGCAGGTGTTGCCTTCGATGGCGATGTCCGCTCCCAGCCGGACCAGTTCCTGCACGTGCATGAACCGGTTCTCGAAAATGGTTTCGGTCAGGTGCGCGGCGCCTTGCGCGATGCAGTTCACGGCCATGAACTGGGCCTGCATGTCGGTGGCGAAGCCGGGGTACTCGCCGGTGCGCACCGAGGTCGCGCGCGGCCGCCCTCCGGGCAGCGCGTCGGCGCGCACGCGCACCCAGTCGGCGCCGCGCGTGACCTCTGCGCCGGCCTCGGCCAGCTTGTCGAGCAGCGCGTCGAGATGGCACGGCACGCAGTCGCGCACGACGACGTCGCCGCCGGTGGCCAGCGCGGCGCACAGGAAGGTGCCGGCTTCGATGCGGTCGGCAACGATGCGGTGGACCGCGCCGCCCAGCGTCGGCACGCCTTCGATGCGGATGCGCGAGGTTCCGGCGCCGTCGATGCGCGCGCCCATCTTGGCCAGCAGCGCGGCCAGGTCGGCGATCTCGGGCTCCTGCGCGGCGTTTTCCAGCACCGTTTCGCCGTCGGCCAGCGCGGCGGCCATCATCAGGTTCTCGGTGCCGGTGACGGTGACCATGTCGGTGGTGATGCGCGCGCCGCGCAGCCGGCCGCCGGGCACGCTGGCGACGATGTCGCCGTGTTCGACCTGGACCTGCGCGCCGAGCAGGCGCAGGCCCTTGATGTGCTGGTCGACCGGGCGCGCGCCGATGGCGCAGCCCCCGGGCAGGCTGACGCGCGCGCGGCCGAAGCGCGCCAGCAGCGGGCCGAGCACCAGAACGCTGGCGCGCATGGTCTTGACGCGCTCGTACGGCGCCGTGCAGTCGCGCACCGCGTCGGCGTGCAGCCGCACGCGGCCGCCGTCGCGCTGCACCTGCACGCCCATGCCGCGCAGCAGTTCGGCCAGGGTGCGCACGTCGACCAGCTGCGGCGCGTTGTCCAGCTCGACCGGCTGCGCGCTGAGCAGGCTGGCCGCCATCAGCGGCAGGGCCGCGTTCTTCGCGCCGCTGGCGCGCACTTCGCCGCGCAGCGGCTGCTGGCCGTGGATCCGGAGTCTGTCCATGAGGAATGTGAAGCCGCGCCCGCCGCGCGCAGCGGGCGGGCCGAATAGGCCATTGTAGGCGGGGAGTCCGGCGCGCCCGGGCGGCGCGCGATCGATCCCGGATCTCAGTCGGGGATCGGCTCGCCGGGGGCGTAGGTGCGCATCGACAGCGCGTGCACCTGCTCGCGCATGCGCTCGCCGAGCACGCCGTAGACCAGGCGATGCCGCGCCAGACGGTTCAGCCCGGCGAACGCCGGGCTGACGATGGTGGCGAAATAGTGGCGGCCGTCGCCGTCGACCTCGAGGCGGGAACAGTCGAGGCCGGCTGCGATCAGCGCGCGCAGTTCGTCGGGGGTCGGAGCGGTCGGGGTCATGGGCTCGGGGGGCTCAGGTGCGCAGCTTGGTGCCGCGGTGCAACCAGGTCAACGCCATACCGCCGCACACGGCGTTGCCGAGCAAAGCCGCAAGCAGCGAGATCCACGGCGACACGTCGGAGGCGCCGAAGAAACCATAGCGGAAGCCGTCGACCAGGTAGAAAAAGGGATTGAAGTGCGACAGCGCCATCCAGAAAGGCGGCAGGCTGTGAACCGAGTAGAACACACCGGAAAGGAAGGTCGCCGGAGTGATCAGGAAATTCTGGAACGCCGCCATCTGGTCGAACTTCTCGGCCCAGATCCCGGCGATCACGCCGAGCGCGCCGAGCATCGACGCGCCGAGCAGCGCGAACGCCGCGATCCACAGCGGGTGGCTCCATTGCAGCGGCACGAACCAGCACGCCACCAGCAGCAGCCCGCCGCCGACGCACACGCCGCGCGCGACCGCCGCGCCGACGTAGCCCAGGTACAGCTCGCCGGCGCGCAAAGGAGCCAGCAGGACGAACACCAGGTTGCCGGTGATCTTCGACTGGATCAGCGACGACGAGGTGTTGGCGAAAGCGTTCTGCAGCACGCTCATCATCGCCAGCCCGGGGATGAGGAAGCTGGTGTACGGGACGCGGCCGAACACCTGCACCCGCCCGGCCATGGCGTGCGAGAAGATGAGCAGGTACAGCAGGCTGCTGATCACCGGAGCGGCCAGCGTCTGCAGGCTGACCTTCCAGAAGCGCAGCAGCTCCTTGCGCAACAGCGCCCACACGCCGCGGCTCATCGGCGCGGCCCCGGCGCGGCGCTCACGCCGCCAGCTCCTGCCGCGGCGCGCCGCGGCCGGCGATGTGCAGGAAGGCGTCCTCGAGGTCGGCGCGGCGCACTTCGAGCTCGTCGATCTCGCAGCCGGCCGCGCGCAGCGCGACGAGCACCGACTCGACTTCGGCGGCGTCGCGCACGCTGCACGCCAGCCGCGCGCCTTCGGCCCTGCACGCCAGCCGCGCCGGCGGAGCGCCGCGCACGACGCGGAACAGCATCTGGGTGGAGGCGAAGCGGGCGAGCAGCGCCTGGGTTGCGTCGAGCGCGACCAGGCGGCCGAGCTTGAGCATGCCGATGCGGCTGCACAGCGCTTCGGCCTCCTCCAGGTAATGGGTGGTCAGCAGCACCGTGTGGCCCTGCCGGTTCAGGCCGCTGATGAACTGCCACAGGCTTTGCCGCAGTTCGACGTCGACTCCGGCGGTGGGCTCGTCGAGGACGATCACCGGCGGCTTGTGCACCAACGCCTGCGCGACCATCACCCGCCGCTTCATGCCGCCGGACAGCGCGCGCATGTTCTGCTGCGCCTGCGCGCTCAGCCCCAGGTGGTGGAGCAGTTCGTCGATCCAGGCGTCGTTGTCGCGCAGGCCGAAGTAGCCCGACTGCAGCCGCAAGGTCTCGCGCACGGTGAAGAACGGATCGAACACCAGTTCCTGCGGCACCACGCCGAGCAGGCGCCGGGTGCGCAGCGGCTCGGCCGCGACGTCGTGGCCGAGCACGCGCACGCGTCCCGCGCTGGGCCGCGCCAGCCCGGCGAGCATGCTGATCAGCGTGGTCTTGCCGGCGCCGTTGGCGCCCAGCAGGGCGAAGAATTCGCCTTCGGCGATGCCGAAGTCGACCCCATCGACGACCGCGCGCGCGCCGTAGCGCTTGACCACGGCGTCGAAGCGCACCGCATCAGGCATCGAACAGCGTCTCCACCCCGTAGGCGTGCACCAGCTGCCGCAGCCGCGGCGGGACGCCGCGCAGCTGCAGCGCGCCGCAGGCGCGGCGCAGCTCGAGCAGCAGCGCCAGGCACGACGAGTCGAACTCGGTCAACGCCGCGGCGTCGATCAGCCACGGCCCCTGCGGCGCGGCCGCGCGCAGCGCGCCCAGCGCGTCGCGGCACACCGCCGACGCGTCGTCGAGCGTGATGCGCGGCGGCAGCGCGAAACGGGCGGGCTCGCCCGCGGGGCCGGCGTGCGGCGACTGCGCCACGATGCTCAGCCCTTGCCGCCGGAGGCCGCCAGCGCCTGGTTGCGCTGCTGCAGGGTCTTGATCAGGCCGTCGATACCCTTGGAGCTGATTTCCTGCGCGAACACACCGCGGTAGTTGTCGACCAGCCAGATGCCCATGACGTTGACATCGGAAATCTTCCACGCGCCGCCGACCTCGAGCAGCCGGTAGTCGAGCTGGATCACGTCGCCCTGGTCGATCACGCGGGTGCGCACGACGACGTTGGTCGCTCCGGGGTCGGCGCGCAGCGGCAGGTAGCGGATCTTCTGGTTGCGGATTCGCGACACCGCCCCCGAGTAGGTGTGGATCAGCAGCTGCTTGAACTGGTCCTGCAGCTCCTGCTGCTGCTGCGGCGTGGCCTGGCGCCAGTAGCGCCCGACCGCCGAAGCGGTCATCTGGCGGAAGTCGAGGAACGGCAGCACCTTGGTCTCGACCATCTGCGCGATCTTGCGCGGGTCGCCGGAGCGCAGCGCGGGATCGGCGTGCACCGCGTTCATGACCGAGTCGGTCAGCGCGTGCACGACCTGCTCGGGGCCCGCGCCGGAGGTGGCCGCGGCGGGCGCGGCGGCCGCGCC
>JAJZHS010000033.1 GCA_021798395.1 Pseudomonadota bacterium | reverse complement strand
TTCTGCGCGCGCAGCGCATCGACGGTGCGCCGGCGCGCATCAGCCTGGTCTTCGACGCACCGTGCGCGGGCGTCCCGGCGCAGTGAGCCGGCGGCGATGATCCCCGCGCTGTACGGCGTGCCGGCGCCGGCGAAGATCAACTGGTTCGTCCACGTTCTGGGGCGCCGCGCTGACGGCTACCACGAACTGCAGACGGTGTTCCAGTTCATCGATTGGTACGACCGCATCGACTTCGTCTGTCGTGCCGACGGCGTGATCGAACGCAGCGGAGGCCCTGGGCTGCCCGACGACGATCTGTGCGTGCGCGCCGCGCGCGCGCTGCAGGCGCACACCGGCTGCAGACTCGGCGTGTCGATGCATCTGCACAAATCGGTTCCGGCGCAGGCCGGGCTCGGCGGCGGCAGCTCGGACGCGGCCAGCACCCTGCTGGCGTTGAACCGGCTCTGGGGTCTGGGGTTGACGCGCGCCGAACTGCTGGCGCTGGCGCCCGCGCTGGGCGCCGACGTGCCGGTGTTCGTGTTCGGGCGCAACGCGTTCGCCGGCGGCATCGGCGAGCGGCTGCAGGCGGTGGAGCTGCCGCAGTGGCAACTGGTGGTGGGTTGGCCGGGGCAGGGATTGCCGACCGCGTCGGTGTTCGGCGACGCGGCGCTGCATCGCGATACCGCGGCGCTGGAAGCCGGCGCCTTCATCGCCGCGCAGCGTGCTGCCGGTTCGCGCCCGGTGCTGGAATTCGGACGCAACGACCTGCAGCCGGTGGCGATGGCGCGGCTGCCGGCGATGGCCGCGCTGCAGGCCTGGCTGGGGGCCAGGGGCGACGGGCCGCCGCGCATGACCGGGTCGGGGTCGGCGATGTTCGTCGCCGGCGCCGCCGACGTCGACGTCGACGCAGTGCCGCCGCATTGGCGCGTGCGCGCGTGCCGTGCGCTGGCCAGGCATCCGCTGCATGACTGGGCCGACGGAGTGGACCAGGCAGCGGCATGAGGCGTCAGGCTTCGATCGGGTCTTTTCAAATTCGGGCAATGCTGTAGAATTGCGGATTCAGCAACGGTCGATCGTTCGGTTCACGGGACGCGGCATGCAAGCATCGAGCGAGCACCCGCAGTCCGTTTTGTCCGGCGGACGACCGGGACCGTTGGGGAGTCGCCAAGTTGGTTAAGGCACCGGATTTTGATTCCGGCATGCGAGGGTTCGAGTCCTTCCTCCCCAGCCCCTCCAAGGGCCCGACGGGCAGCGTTAGCTCCATCGAGGGCATGACAATCTTCCCGTTCACGCCATGACTTCCAGCGCCACCGACTTCGTCGTCTTCACCGGCAACGCCAATCCCTCGTTGGCGCAGCAGGTCGTCGAGCAACTCGGCATCGGACTCGGCCAGGCCTACGTCGGCCGCTTCTCCGACGGCGAGGTCACGGTCGAGATCCAGCAGAACGTTCGCGCGCGCGAAGTCTTCATCGTGCAGTCGACCTGCGCGCCGACCAACGACAACCTGATGGAACTGCTGGTGATGACCGACGCGCTCAAGCGCGCGTCGGCCGAACGCATCACCGCGGTGATCCCGTACTTCGGCTACGCGCGGCAGGACCGCCGGCCGCGTTCATCGCGGGTGCCGATCACGGCCAAGGTGGTGGCCAACATGCTGCAGGCCGTGGGCATCGCGCGGGTGGTCACGATGGACCTGCACGCCGACCAGATCCAGGGTTTCTTCGACATTCCGGTCGACAACATCTACGCCTCGCCGATCCTGCTCGGCGACCTGCGCGCCAGGCAGTACAACAACCTGATCGTGGTTTCGCCCGACATCGGCGGCGTGGTGCGCGCGCGCGCGCTGGCCAAGCTGATGGACTGCGACCTGGCGATCATCGACAAGCGCCGGCCCAAGCCCAACGTGTCCGAAGTGATGAACGTGATCGGCGACATCGACGGCCGCAACTGCGTGATCATGGACGACATGGTCGACACCGCGGGCACGCTGACCAAGGCGGCCGAGGTTCTCAAGGCGCGGGGCGCGCGCAGCGTGGTCGCGTATTGCACCCACCCGGTGTTCTCGGGCCCGGCGATCGAGCGCATCATCGCCAGCGACCTCGACGAAGTCATCGTCACCAACACCATTCCGCTGCACGGCGCAGCGCGCGACTGCGCCAAGATCCGGCAGGTGTCGGCGGCGCAGCTGATCGCGCAGACCATGCTGCGCATCGCCCAGGGCGGGTCGGTGCTGCAATTGTTCAACGAGCAGGAAACCCTGTTCTGAGCCCTTCGCGCCGCGCGCGGCGCGAACCCTGCGGGGCGCTGGTCGCAAGCGTCCCGTCGTGACAACCGGGGCCACGAGGCCCCTCACTGGAGTCGACATGAAAGTCGTCGCATTTGAACGTCAGGCGCAAGGTACCGGTGCGAGCCGCCGCATGCGCCACGCCGGCAAGGTTCCCGGCATCGTCTATGGTGCCGGGCAGCAGCCGCAGATGATCGAACTCGATCACAACGCGCTGTACCACGCCATGAAGAAAGAGCAGTTCCACTCGTCGGTGCTCGAGCTGACGGTCGGCGCGCAGCAGACCATGGTCGTGCTCAAGGCCTACCAGATGCATCCGTTCCGTCAGCAACTGCTCCACGTGGACTTCATGCGCGTCGCCGCCGACCGCAAGATGCACACCAAGGTGCCGCTGCACTTCGTCGGCGCCGAGGAATCCCCGGCGGTCAAGCTTGAGGGCTGCATGATCAGCCACGCGGTGACCGAACTGGAAATCTCCTGTCTGCCTGCTGACTTGCCCGAGTTCATCGAAGTCGACTTGAGCGGCCTGCACAAGGGGCAGTCGGTCCACGTCGCCGACCTGAAGCTGCCGGGATCGGTCACCGTGGTGACCCACGGCGCCGAGAACCCGGCGATCGCCTCGGTGCTGCACAAGGGCGGCGCGGCGACCGAAGGCGCGGCCGAGGAAGAGGCCAAGTAAGCCGCCGCGTTGCCCGGGTCCGGCGCCGGACGCCACCGCAGCCGCGGTGGCGTTTTGCATGGTGCCGGCGGCCTCAGTCCGGGTCAACCTGGCGCGGGCGGCGGTCGGCGCCGACGGCAACGAAGGTCAGCGTGGCTTCGGTGACGCGATAGACCTCGGTGTCGGGGACTCCGCGCTCGGCGTAGACCTCGACCTCGACGGTCAGCGAGGTGCGGCCGACGCGCACCACCCGTGCATACAGCGACAACAGGTCGCCGACCATCACCGGGTGCTTGAAGACGAAGGCGTTGACCGCCACCGTGGCCACCCGCCCGCGCGCGCGCCGCGCCGCGGTGATGCCGCCGGCGATGTCGACTTGCGACATGATCCAGCCGCCGAAAATGTCGCCGTGCATGTTGACGTCGCCGGGAAGCGGGGTCAGCCGCAGCACGGGTTCGCGGTCGGTCGGCAATGCGATGTTGTGCTGTTCCATATCGAAGTTCAATTCGCCTTTACGGTGCATGATTCAAGTTTGCCCTGAATAATGCACCAGAATGCGCCGATCGTGCTCGGCGCTCCCGACACGCACCGATGCGCCACCACCGTTCTTCCGAACCGCCGCCGCCCGGCACGGTGCAGGCGCCGCGCGCCGTGCTCGCCAGCCTGCTGCCGTACCTGTGGCACTACCGCGCCCGCGTGCTGCTCGCGCTGGGCATGCTGGTCGCGGCCAAGCTGGCCAACGTTGGCGTGCCGATCGTGCTCAAGGACATCGTCGATGCGCTGAGCCTGGCGCCCGGCGACACCCGCGCCGCGCTGGTCGTTCCGGGCGCGCTGCTGCTGGCGTACGGCGCGTTGCGGCTGAGCGCTTCGGCGTTCACCGAGTTGCGCGAACTGGTGTTCTCGCGCGTCACCCAGGGCGCGGTGCGGCGCATCGCGCTGGAAGTCTTCGACCACCTGATGGCGTTGTCGCTGCGCTACCACCTGGAGCGGCAGACCGGGGGCATGTCGCGCGACATCGAACGCGGCACCCGCAGCATTTCCAGCCTGGTTTCGTACACCCTCTACAGCATCCTGCCGACGCTGGTCGAAATGGCCCTGGTGATCGGAATCCTGGTCGTTCGCTACGATTGGTGGTTCTCCGGCATCGCCATCGTCGCGCTGGCCGTCTACATCGTCTTCACCATCACCGTGACCGAATGGCGCACCGGGCTGCGGCGGACGATGAACGAGCAGGATTCGCGCGCCAACCAGCGCGCCGTCGACGCGCTGCTGAACTACGAGACGGTGAAGATCTTCGGCAACGAGGCGTTCGAGTCGGCGCGCTACGACGACAACCTGCAGCGCTGGATGGACGCCGCGGTGAAGTCGCAGAATTCTCTGTCGCTGCTCAACCTCGGTCAGAGCCTGATCATCGCCACCGCGGTCACGCTGCTGGTCTGGCGCTCGACCGTCGGCGTCGTCGCCGGCAGCATGAACCTGGGCGATCTGGTGATGGTCAACGCGTTCATGCTGCAGTTGTACGCGCCGCTGAACTTCCTCGGAGTCCTGTACCGTGAAATCCGCCAGGCGCTGACCGACATCGAACGCATGTTCGGCATCATGCAGCGCCACCGCGACGTGGCCGACGCCCCCGGCGCCGCGGCGCTGCGCGTGCGCGCAGGCACGGTGCGTTTCGACGACGTGCACTTCGGCTACATCCCGCAGCGCGCTGTGCTCAAGGGCCTGAGCTTCGAGGTCGAGGGCGGGCGCACGCTGGCCATCGTCGGGCCTTCGGGAGCCGGCAAATCGACGCTGTCGCGGCTGCTGCTGCGCTTCTACGACGTCGACTCGGGAAGCATCCGCATCGACGGCCAGGACATCGCCTCGGTAACCCAGTCCAGCCTGCGCGCCGCGCTGGGAATCGTGCCGCAGGACACGGTGCTGTTCAACGACACCATCGGCTACAACATCGCCTACGGGCGTCCGGGCGCGACGCAGCAGGACATCGAGCAGGTCGCTCGGGCAGCGCAGATCCACGACTTCATCATGCGCCAGCCGACCGGCTACGCGACCCAGGTCGGCGAACGCGGGCTCAAGCTGTCGGGCGGCGAGAAGCAGCGCGTGGCGATCGCGCGCGCCTTGCTGAAGAACCCGCCGATCCTGGTGTTCGACGAAGCCACCTCGCAGCTCGACTCGGCCAACGAGCGCGCGATCCAGGCCGAGATCAGGCTGGCGGCGCGCGACCGCACCACCCTGATCATCGCCCACCGCCTGTCGACCGTGGTCGACGCGCACCAGATCCTGGTGCTCGACGACGGCCGCATCGCCGAGCGCGGCACCCACGCCGAGCTGCTCGCGCAAGGCGGCCTGTACGCGCGCATGTGGCAATTGCAGCAGCAGCGCGCGGCGGCCGAGTTGCCGCCCGAACTGCTGCGGCTGGCCTGACGCGCGGCCGGCGACCGCTCCCACCCGCGCCCGCGCAGCACCCCCACAGACCATGACCGAAGCGCAGACCCTGACCCTGATCCGCCCCGACGACTGGCACCTGCACCTGCGCGACGGCGCCGCGCTGCCGCACACGGTGGCGTGGAGCGCGGCGCAGTTCGCGCGCGCGATCGTGATGCCGAACCTCATGCCGCCGGTGGTCGACACCGCGCAGGCGCTGGCCTACCGCGCGCGCATCCTCGCCGCGCGGCCGGCGCACAGCGCGTTCGAGCCGCTGATGACCCTGTACCTGACCGATTCGACGCCGCCGGCGGAAATCGCGCGCGCGAAGGACAGCGGCGCGGTGCACGGCGTCAAGCTGTACCCGGCCGGGGCGACGACCAACTCCGACAGCGGCGTGACCGCGCTGTCGCGCGTGTACCCGGTGCTCGAGGCCATGCAGCGCTCCGGCATGCCGCTGCTGGTGCACGGCGAAGTGACCGACACCGAAGTCGACGTGTTCGACCGCGAGGCGGTGTTCATCGAACGCCACCTGGATCCGGTCCGCCGCGCCTTCCCCGAGTTGAAGATCGTGCTCGAGCACATCACCACCGCCGACGCCGCGGCGTGGGTGCGCGCGCAGCATGGGCGCGACGCGCGCGGCGCGCCGCTGCAGGGCGCCACGATCACCGCGCACCACCTGCTTTACAGCCGCAACGCCCTGTTCGCCGGAGGCCTGCGGCCGCATTACTACTGCCTGCCGGTGCTCAAGCGCGCGCGCCATCGCGCCGCGCTGCTCGACGCCGCAACCAGCGGCGACGCGCGCTTTTTTCTCGGCACCGACTCGGCGCCGCACGCGCGGGCGGCCAAGGAGTCGGGCTGCGGCTGCGCCGGTTGCCTGACCGCCCCGCACGCGCTGGAGCTGTACGCCCAGGCCTTCGCCGAACGCGACGCGCTGCCGCGGCTGGAAGGCTTCGCCAGCTGTTTCGGCGCCGACTTCTACGGCCTGCCGCGCAACGCCGCGCGCGTCACCTTGCGCCGCGAGGCGCAGCGCGTCCCGGACGTTCTGCCCTACCTGGGCGACGACGGCATCGTTCCGTTGGCCGCCGGAGACTCGCTGCCCTGGCGCTTGCTGCCGGTGGCCTGACGGCTTCGGCGGCGCGTCGGGCGGCGCGCTATGATCGCGTCGGCGAAGCAGGCCGGGCAGCCGCGCCGACGCGACAGCGGCGGTGAGGAAGGTCCGGACTCCACAGGGCAGGGTGACGGCTAACGGCCGTGCGCGGTGACGCGACGAACAGGGCCACAGAGACGAGTATGCGGCGGCGTCAAGCCGTCGCGGACGTGAAACGCGGCAACCTCCACCCGGAGCAACACCAAATAGGCAGGCGACGCCGCACCTCCCGGGGTGCGACGAGAGCGCGGCCCGCGCGAGCCTGCGGGTAGGTGGCACCGAGCCGCGTCGGCAACGCGCGGCCCAGAGGAATGGCTGCCACGCCGGGAAACCGGTGCACAGAATCCGGCCTACAGGCTTGCTTCGCCTCTTCCCGCCCAACAATCGAAACGGCATTGCGCAGCCGTGGCCGACGCGCGCCGCGGGCACTCAAACCTCTACTTGCAGCATGGTATTCAAGTCCTTCATTTCAAGGAGATTTTTCCTCGAAAGCTGTTTTTATGAACAGTTGCTTTCGCGCGCTAAGTGCTTGTTTGGAAAGCGGAATTTTGATTTTGCCTATTGACGCTCGCTGTTTTGCCCCATAAAGTGCACCCGGGTGGCAAAAAGTGGGGGAAAGTGCAGCAGCGCCGCGCTGCTTCTCCCGCGATCGGAGGGCGTGTGTTCATCGGCATCTCGGCGTTGACGCTGGACGGCAAGGGTCGGATGACCGTGCCTGCGCGTTACCGCGACATGCTGCACGAGCAGGCCTGCGGCCGCCTGACCCTGACCAAGAGCCCCGAGGGCTGCCTGCTGCTGTTCGGCGACGCGCAGTGGCAGGAATTCCGTGCCAAGGTCGCGGCGCTGCCGATGGCCGCGCAGGGCTGGAAGCGCATCTACCTGGGGCACGCGACCGAAACCGAGATCGACGCAAGCGGGCGGGTTCTGGTGCCGCCGGAGCTGCGCATGGCCGCTCGCATCGAGCGCGACGTCGACCTGATCGGAATGGGGTCGCACTTCGAGGTCTGGGACCGGGCCACGCACCAGCAGCGCGAGGCCCAGGTCATCGCCGCGGGAATGCCCGATGCCGTGCGCGACATCGTCATCTGACAGCCGAAGGCGCACCCCGATGACGAGGCCCGAGTCCAGCGCTGCAGCGCCCCTGCAGCATCGCACCGTGCTGCTGCACGAGGCCGTTGCCCTGCTGCTCGGCCCCGGCGACGGCGTCTACCTGGACGGCACCTTCGGCCGCGGCGGCCACACGCGCGCGCTGCTCGCGCGCCTGGGCCCGCACGCGCGCGTGATCGCGCTGGACCGCGACCCGCAAGCCATTGCCGCCGGCGCGGCGCTGGCGCGCGAGGACGCGAGGCTGCAGCTGGTGCACGCGCCGTTTTCCAGCTGCGGCGCGGTGCTCGAGACGCTGGGCATCGCCCAGGTGGACGGCATGCTGTTCGACCTGGGCGTGTCGTCGCCGCAGCTCGACGAGCACGCGCGCGGTTTCAGCTTCCGCGGCGACGCGCCGCTGGACATGCGCATGGATCCGACGCGCGGAATCACCGCCGCGCAATTCCTCGCCGAGGCCAGCGTCGACGAGATCACCAGGGTGTTGAGGGACTATGGGGACGAACGGGCTGCTTTCCAGATTGCAAAGGCGCTTGTGGCTCGCCGCGAACGCGGCGAACCGGTCGGTCGCACCGCCGAGCTCGCCGCCGTCGTGGCGCAGGCGGTGCGCAGTCGCGAACCGGGACAGGACCCGGCGACAAGGACCTTCCAGGCTCTTCGGATTCACGTCAATGCCGAGCTCGACGAGCTCGAGGCGGCGCTCGCCCAGGTGATGCGTCGCCTGGCCGTCGGCGGCCGCCTGGTCGTCATCAGCTTCCACTCGCTCGAGGACCGCATCGTCAAGCAGTTCATCGCCGCGCACGCGCGCGCTCCCGCGCTGAGCCGTGCGCAGCAGCGGCTGCCGCTGCGCGAGGTGCCGTTTCGTCCGGGCCTCAAGGCGCTGGCGCGGCTGCGCCCCGGAGTCGAGGAGCTGCGGGCGAATCCGCGCGCGCGCTCGGCGGTGCTGCGCGCGGCCGAGCGCGTCGACGGGGCGCAGGCATGACCCGCGTCCGCGTGCTGTTGCTGGCGCTGGCCGTGGGCAGCGCACTGCTGGTGGTGCGCGTGCAGTACGAGGCGCGCCGCACCTTTGCCGCGCTCGACAGCGCGCAGCAGCGCGCGCAGCAGTTGCAGCTCGACCACGACCGCCTGCAGGTCGAAGTGCGCGCGCTGTCGGTGCCCGAGCGCATCGAGCGGCTGGCGCGTGGCAGCCTGGGCATGGTCGCGGTGACCGCCGCACGCACCGACTTCGTGCACGCGCCGCGCGACGTGGCCGTGTCGGTCCCGACGCGCTGACAGGCACCGAGCCGACGATGCGCCTGAGCCCGCGAATGTCCAGCCCGTACGTGCCGCCGGTGCGCGCGCACAGCCCGCTGTTGCGCTGGCGCCTGGCGCCCGGGCGCGCGTGGCTGGTCAAGGGTCTGCTGTACCTGGCGTTCGCCGCGCTGATCGCGCGCGCGCTGTGGGTGCAGGGAATCACCACCGCCTTCTACCAGGAGCAGGGTGATTTGCGCTTCATCCGCACCATCGGGCTGCCGGCGATGCGCGGGAGGCTGCTCGACCGCAACGGCCACATCCTGGCGTCGAGCATTCCGGTGAAGACCATCTGGGCGGATCCCGAGACCCTGCACGCCGACCCGGCCAAGATCGACGCGCTCGCGCACCTGCTCGGACTCGACCCGGTCGAGCTGCGCCGCCGCCTTGCGCTCGACCGCCAGTTCGTCTACGTCAAGCGACAGGTCGACATCGGCCTCGCGCGTCGCGTGAAGGCGCTGGGAATCCGTGGCGTCTATTTCTCGCCGGCATACCGCCGCTACTACCCCGAAGGCGCCGCCGCGGCGCAGCTGCTGGGCTTCACCGACATCGACAACCAGGGCGCCGCCGGGCTCGAACTGCAGCTGCAGTCGCTGCTGGCCGGTCACCCGGGAAGCCGTCGCGTCATGCGCGACCGGCTGGGCAACGTGATCGAGGACGTCGACGGCGGTGTGCCCCCGGTCAACGGGCGCGACGTGCAGCTGTCGATCGACAGCAAGCTGCAGTACCTGACCTACCAGGCGCTGAAGGCTTCGGTGGTCGACAACAAGGCCAAGAACGGCAGCGCCGTGCTGATCGACGCGCCCACCGGCGAAGTGCTCGCGCTGGCCAATTACCCGAGCTTCGATCCCAACACCCACCGCGGCATGCGCCCGGACGACATGCGCAACTTCGCGCTGACCGACATCTACGAGCCGGGTTCGGTGATGAAGCCGATCACCATCGGGCTGGCGCTGCAGGACGGCGTGATCACGCCGACCAGCACCTTCAACACCGCGCCCGGCTGCCAGAACTTCTACGGCAACAGCATCTGCGACGACTCGGACAACGGCACCATCGCGCTGCCGCAGGTCATCGAGTATTCAAGCAACGTCGCCACCGGGCAGATCGTGCAGCGGCTCACCCCGCGCAAGCAGTGGGACATGTACACCGCCGTCGGACTCGGCCAGCGTCCGCAGGTGGGCTTTCCCGGCGAATCCAGCGGACGGCTGCGGCCGTGGCGCCAATGGCGCCCGATCGACGCGGTGACGCAGGGCTTCGGCTACGGCATCGCGGTGTCGACCTTCCAGCTCGCGCACGCCTACACCGTGTTCGCCGACCGCGGCAAGATCGTTCCGGCCACCCTGTACAAGCTCAACGCGCCGCCGCAGGGCGTGCGGGTGCTGTCGCCGAAGGTCGCGCGCGACATCCTGAACATGCTCGGGCTGGTCACCAGCAAGGGCGGCACCGCGTCCGCCGCCGAGGTTCCGGGCTATTCGACCGGAGGCAAGACCGGAACCGCGTACCTGTGGCGCGGCCACGCCTACGACCACCACCTGTTCCGCGCGCAGTTCGTCGGCGTCGCGCCGCTGGATCGGCCGCGCATCGTGATGGCGGTGTCGATCGACCAGCCGTCGGCCGGCAAGCACTTCGGCGGCCAGGTCGCGGCGCCGGTGTTTGCCGCGGTCGTTCCGCAGGCGCTGCGCACCCTGGGCGTGGCGCCCGACCTGCCGGTCGCGCCCGAACTGCCGCCGGGACTGAGCGCGCGCGCCAGCGCGCCCGCGGTCCGGGTGGCGCGGACGAGGGGCGCGCCGTGAGCGCCGTGTTCGACAGCGCAGGCGCGGTCCTGCACGCGCTGCGCGGCGCCGGCGACGCCGGAGCGCTGCGCAGCGACTCGCGGGCGGTGCGGTCCGGTGACGTGTTCGTCGCCTGGCCCGGAGTCGCGCACGACGCGCGGCGCCATCTCGGCGACGCGTTCGCGCGCGGCGCACGCGCCGCGCTGGTCGACGCCGACGGCGGTGAACCGGAGCACGATCCGCGCGTGCTGCGCGTGCGCGGCCTGCAGCGCCTGGCCGGCGAGATCGCCGACGCCTGGTACGCGCATCCGTCGCGCCGCATGACGGTGCTGGCGATCACCGGCACCAACGGCAAGACCAGTTGTGCGCTGTGGCTTGCGCAGGCCCTGGGAGCCAGCGGCCGGATCTGCGGCGTCGTCGGCACCCTCGGCGTGGGCCTGCCCGACGAGCTGGTCGCCACCGGGCTGACCACGCCCGATCCGGTCCGGCTGCACCACGAACTGGCGGCGCTGCGCGAGCGCGGCGTGCTGCACTGCGCGATCGAGGCGTCGTCGATCGGCATCGAGGAGCAACGGCTCGGCGGGCTGCAACTGCACGCGGCCGCGTTCACCAACCTGAGCCAGGACCACCTGGACTACCACGGCAGCATGGCCGCCTACGCCGCGGCCAAGCGCAGGCTGTTCGACTGGCCCGGGCTGCGCGCTGCGGTCTGCGACATCGACGATGCGCAGGGCGCGGCGGTGGCCGCCCACGCGCGCCAGCGCGCGCTGCAGGTGCAGACCGTATCGCTGCAGCACGCGGCCGACTGGCAGGCCCTGGCCATCGGCCACGGCGCGGCCGGAATGCGCCTGCGGCTGGCGCACGGCGCGCACGCGGCCGAGGTCGAGCTGCCGCTGGTGGGACGCTTCAACGCCGCCAACGTGCTGCTCGTCTGCGGCCTGCTGCGCACGTGCGGGATCGAATTCGACGCCATCGTCGCCGCGCTGCGCGCGCTGCGCGCGCCGCCCGGGCGCATGCAGGGGCTCGGCGGCGCGCCGCTGGTGGTGGTCGACTACGCGCATACGCCCGACGCGCTGGCCCAGGCGCTGCAGGCGCTGCGGCCGCAGGCCGAGGCGCGCGGCGGACGCTTGTGGTGCCTGTTCGGCGCCGGCGGCGATCGCGACCGCGGCAAGCGTGCGCCGATGGCCGCCGCCGCCGAGGCCTTCGCCGACCGCGTCGTGCTGACCAGCGACAACCCGCGCGGCGAGCGTGCGCAGGACATCGTCGACGACCTGCTGCAGGGGCTGGTCGCGCCGGCCGCCACCGTGGTCGCGCTCGACCGTGCGCAGGCCATCGCGCAGACGGTGGCGCACGCCGCCGCCGCCGACGTGGTGCTGCTGGCCGGCAAGGGGCACGAGGCCACGCAGGACGTCTCCGGGCGCAAGCGCGCGTTCAACGACGTGTTCCACGCGCGCGCGGCGCTGGCCGCGCGCGGCGCCGGGGCCTTCAGCCTGCGCGAGCTGGCGGCCTGGGTCGGCGGCGACGTGCACGGCGACGCGGCGGTGACGCTCGCCGGAGTCGGCACCGACACCCGCACCTTGCGCCGCGGCGAGCTGTTCGTCGCCCTGCGCGGCGAGCGGTTCGACGCCAACACCCTGCTGGCGCAGGCCGCACAAGCCGGCGCCGCCGCGGTGCTGGCCGAACGCGGCGCGTCCGACTGTGCCGGGCTTGCCGGGGTCCGGGTCGCCGACAGCACGGCCGCCCTGGGCCTGCTCGGGCGCGCGTGGCGCAGGCAGCAACCGGCGATGCCCTTGATCGCGGTCACCGGAAGCAACGGCAAGACGACGGTGACGCAGATGCTCGCGTCGATCCTGCGCGCCTGGCACGGCGACGACGGCTACCTGGCCACGCAGGGCAACCTGAACAACGCCGTCGGCGTGCCGCTGACGCTGTTGCGGCTGCGCCCGCAGCACCAGGCCGGCGTGGTCGAACTGGGCATGAACCACGCCGGCGAGGTCGCCGCGCTGGCCGCGATCGCCGAGCCGACCATCGGCCTGGTCAACAACGCGCAGCGCGAACACCAGGAGTTCATGCGCACGGTCGACG
>JAJZHS010000328.1 GCA_021798395.1 Pseudomonadota bacterium | reverse complement strand
TGGATGCGCTGCGCACGCCGCAGGCGCCGCCGCGTGCCTGGCCCGCCGTGCCAGGCCTTTACCTGCATGCCGCGCTGGGCTCGCGCGGCCTGGTCATGACCACGCTGGGCGCGCAACTGCTGGCGGCGCAGATCGAGGGTGAACCCGCGCCGCTGGAGCGCGATCTGCTCGATGCGCTGTCGCCGGCCCGCTTCGCCCGCCGCGCGCTTCTGCGCGACAGCGGCTGACCCGGCCGCGCGCAGCGGGGGCCCCGGGGCAATCCCGCCTGCCCGCAGGCCTGGCTGGCGCCGGCTTGGGCCCTGCGCCGCCCGCGCGCAGACCACAGCCACCACGCGCCGAACCGCCGTTGCCCTCGACGACCCGCGCGCCCAAATCCCCACGTGACACGACCGCCCAGGCGCCCCGTCCCACCCATTCGTGCCGGAGCGTGCAGCCGCCCGCAGCCATTCCGGCCCGGAACGTGCAGCCGCCTCAGGTTCCCGCCTGAAGCAGAAAGCCGGAGCGTACAGCCGCCCGCAGCCATTCCGGCCCGGAGCGTGTAGCCGCCTCAGGTTCCCGCCTGAAGCAGAAAGCCGGAGCGTGCAGCCGCCCGCAGCCCGGCCTGCGAGCCCCCGCAGGGCCGCCCCAAGGGGGCGAGCAGTCCCCCCTCGGGGGGGAAGCAAGGCGGCTCGCGCCGCCTTGCTCAGGGGGGCCCACCATCACGCCGCGCCGATCCCCGGCACCAGGGCGCCGGGCGCCGCGCCGCCGCGCCGCGCGGCGGTGAAATCGAGCATGCGCTGCACCGGCACGCGCGCGCGCGCCGCCAGCGCGGGGTCGAGTTCGATGGCGCCCGTCCCGTCGCGCAGGCAACGCAGCACGCCTTCGAGCCCGTTCATCGCCATCCAGGGGCAATGCGCGCAACTCTTGCAGGTCGCCCCGTTGCCCGCGGTCGGCGCGGCGATGAACGTCTTGCCCGGATTCTGCTGCTGCAGCGCGTGGAACATCCCCGCGTCGGTGGCGACGATGAAGCGCGTCGCTGCCGAGTCGCGCGCCGCGCGCAGGATCTGCGCCGTCGAGCCGACGACGTCGGCCAGCGCGATGACCGCAGGCGGGCTTTCCGGGTGCACCAGCACCGGCGCGTCCGGGTGCTGCTCCTTCAGCAAGGCGAGTTCGAGCGCCTTGAACTCGTCGTGCACGATGCACGCTCCCTGCCACGCCAGCATGTCGGCACCGGTGTTGCGCTGCACGTAGTCGCCGAGATGGCGGTCGGGGGCCCACAGCACCTTGTCGCCGCGCGCGTGCAGATGGGCGACGATGTCCAGCGCGCAGCTCGAGGTCACGACCCAGTCGGCACGCGCCTTGACCGCGGCGCTGGTGTTGGCGTAGACGACCACGGTGCGCCCGGGGTGGGCATCGCACCAGGCGCTGAAGGCGTCGCCCGGACAGCCGAGGTCCAGCGAACAGTTGGCGTCGAGGTCGGGCATCAGCACCCGCTTGTCCATCGACAGCATCTTCGCCGTCTCGCCCATGAAGCGCACGCCCGCGACGACCAGGGTCGATCCGGGCTGGCGCGCGCCGAAGCGCGCCATCTCGAGCGAATCGGCGACCAGTCCGCCGCTGGCCTGCGCCAGGTCCTGCAGGTCCGGATGCACGTAGTAATGCGCCACCAGCGTGGCGTCGGCGGCGCGCAGCTGCTCGCGGCACGCGTCGAGCAGTTCGGCGCGGCGCTTCGGGTCCGGCTCCTGCGGCACGCGGGCCCAGGCCTCGCGGGTGGTGCACGCCGGGTTGTCGAAAGCGACCGGGAAAGTGGCGACGGCCATGGTGGATCTCCTGCGAACGAGGGGGCCCGGCCGGGGCCCCGGGGCAAACTCAGATTCCGGCGAAGCGCATCGAGTAGTCGACGGCGACGACGTCCTTCGTCAGCTTGCCGATGGATATGCGGTCGACTCCGGTTTGTGCAATGGCCAGCACCCCGGCAAGGTCGACGCCGCCCGACACCTCGAGCTCGGCGCGGCCGCCGTTGATTGCCACCGCGTCGCGCATCGCCGCCAGGTCCATGTTGTCGAGCAGCACCATGCGTGCGCCGGCGTCGAGCGCCGCGCGCAGCTGGTCGAGGGTCTCGACCTCGATCTGCACGAACACTCCGGGCGGAGCCAGCTGCTGTGCGCGCCGCAGCACCGCGGCGACGCCGCCGGCCGCGGCGATGTGGTTCTCCTTGATCAGGATGCCGTCGTACAGCCCGATGCGGTGGTTGTGCCCGCCGCCGACGCGGACCGCGTATTTCTGCGCGATGCGCAGCCCGGGAAGCGTCTTGCGGGTGTCGACGATGCGCGCGGCGGTGCCGCGCACCGCGTCGACGTACTGCGCCGTGCGCGTGGCCACGCCCGACAGCAGCTGGATGAAGTTCAGCACGCTGCGCTCCGCGGTCAGCAGCGCGCGCGCCGGGCCGTGCAGGCGCGCGACGACGTCGTCGGGCTGGAGGCGTGCGCCTTCGTCGCGCAGCCAGGCGACGCTCAACCCGGGGTCGACCGCGCGCAGCACCGCGTCCGCCCAGGGACGGCCGCACAGCACCGCGCGCTCGCGCACCACGATGCGCGCGTCGCCGACGGCGTCGGCGTCGATCAGGCCGGCAGTCAGGTCGCCGCTGCCGACGTCCTCGGCCAGCGCGCGCCCGGCCTCGCGCGCGGCGATGGCGGACAGATCGGAAAAAGGCATGCGGACGTCCCGTCGGTGAAAACTCCAGTTTAGGCCAGCGCGCCGGCGCGCACCGCGCACGCCGCAGCGGCGCCCGGTTCTCGGTGAATACCCTGAATTGACATGCTTATATCAGCCTGAACTAATATTGAGCCTGCGCAAAGAAATGCGCATGTTCCCGAGGACTCCCCATGGACACCGTCGTTGACTTCGCCCGCATTCCCGTCGCCGCTCTGCGCCGCGGCGACTTGCCGCCGGGCAAGCGTGTCGCGCACAGCGAGGCGCCCAGCGCGTGGCGCGGCGCGGCCGACTGCCAGGCCTGCGGCGTGCGCCGCATCGCGCTGTTCGGCGCGCTCGGCGCGCAGGACTTCGACGCCATCCACCAGGTCATCGACGACATGCAGTTCAGCAGCGGTCAGATGCTGTTCGCCGAAGGCCGGCGCGGCGACTGGCTGTACACGATCA
>JAJZHS010000327.1 GCA_021798395.1 Pseudomonadota bacterium | reverse complement strand
GCGCTGCAGCACGCGCTGGTCGGGCCGCGTGCCGCGGACACCGCGGGGCGCATTTACGAACTCGGCGGGCCGCGCAGTTACACGCTGGCCGAACTGGTGCGGCTGGCCGGCGCCTGGGCCGGAGTCTCGCACGGCCGCGGCCGCCCGGTGCTGGCGCTGCCCGGCGCGCCGGCGCGGCTGCTGGCCGCGCTGCTCGAGCACGCCCCGGGCGGCCCGCTGATGAGCCGCGACAACCTCGATTCGATGCGCGTGCCCAGCGTTCCGAGCGGACTGCTGCCCGGAATCGACGCGCCCGAGCTCGGCGTCGACCAGCCGCACAGCGTCGAAGCCTTCGCCGCCGACGCTCCGGGGCTGCGCGGCGCGCAGGCCCGCTTCGACGCCTGGCGCAAGGTCGCCGGCCGCTGACAGGCGCACACGGAGAAACCGCCATGCTGACCTTGATCATCGGCAACAAGAACTACTCGTCGTGGTCGATGCGCCCGTGGGTGCTGATGCGGCATTTCGCGATCGCGTTCAGCGAGCGCACGCTGCGTCTCGACAGCGCGGCGTTCTACGAGGCGCTGGCTGCGCTGACGCCGACGCAGACCGTTCCGGTTCTGCTCGACGGCGACCTCGTCGTTTCCGATTCGCTGGCCATCGTCGAGTACCTGGCCGAATCCTTCCCGCAGCACGCGATCTGGCCGCAGGGCGCCGCGGCGCGCGCCCACGCCCGCGTGCTGTGCGCGACCATGCACGCCGGGTTCACGGCGCTGCGCGGCGCGATGCCGATGAACATCGAGGCCCGGCTCGCGGGGCTGGGCTGGAACCTGGCCGTGCAACGCGACCTCGATCGCATCTGCGCGCTGTGGCGCAGCGCGCTGGACTCCAGCGGCGGCCCGTTCCTGTTCGGCGCGTTCGGCGCCGCCGACGCCTTCTACGCCCCGGTGTGCGCACGGCTGCGCACCTACGCTCCGGCGCTGCCGGATTTCGCCGAAGACTACGTCGGACGCGTGCTTGCGGCCCCGGCGGTGGCCCAGTGGTGCGACGCCGCGCGTGCCGAGCACGACTACATCGCCGCCGACGAGCCGTACCGCGCGCGCGCCGGCTGAGCTTGCGTCGCGCGCAGTGCGCGCGTGTTTCGACCGTACCCCGAATTCCAGACCCATCGATGCTCAATGCCGCGCAGGAACGCGCCGTCAACCACCTCAGCGGGCCCTGCCTGGTCATCGCCGGAGCCGGCAGCGGCAAGACACGGGTCATCACGCACAAGATCGCCCGGCTGCTGAAAGCCGGCTACGCACCCGGCGAGATCGCAGCGATCACCTTCACCAACAAGGCCGCGGCCGAGATGCGCGAGCGCGCCAGGGACCTGCTCGCCGATCGCCGCGCCGCGCGCGAGCTGGTCATTTCGACCTTCCACGCGCTGGGCGTGCGCATGCTGCGCGAAGACGGCTCGGCGCTGGGACTGAAGGAACAGTTCTCGATTCTCGACAGCGACGACGTCGCGTCGCTGCTGCGCGAGGCCGGCGGCACCACCGACGCCAAGCTGGCGCGCGCCTGGCAGTGGCGCATCAGCCAGTGGAAAAGCGCCCTGCTCGACCCGGAGACCGCGGCGCGTACCGCGCAGAACTCCGACGACGTGCAGGCGGCGCACGTCTGGGCGCGCTACGCCGAGCAGCTGGCCGCGTACCAGGCGGTCGATTTCGACGACCTGATGGTGCTGCCGCTGCGGCTGCTGCAGCAGCATCCCGAGGCCCGCGCGCGCTGGCGCGCGCGCTTGCGCTACCTGCTGGTCGACGAATACCAGGACACCAGCGACGCGCAGTACCAGCTGCTCAGGCTGCTCGCCGGCGATGAAGGGCGTTTCACCGCCGTGGGCGATGACGACCAGAGCATCTACGGCTGGCGCGGCGCCACGCTGGACAATCTGCGGCAACTGCCGAACGATTACCCGCGTCTCGAGGTGATCAAGCTGGAGCAGAACTACCGCTCGACCACCGCCATCCTGCGCGCGGCCAACGCGGTCATCGCGGCCAATCCGAAAATCTATCCGAAACGGCTGTGGAGCGAGCACGGCGAAGGCGACGCGGTCGAGGTGCGCGAAGCCGACAGCGACGAGGACGAGGCCGAGCGCATCGTGGCCAAGGTGCAGGCGCTGCGCGGCGGGCGCGGCGCGAAGCTGGCCGACATCGCGGTGCTGTACCGCGCCAACCACCAGTCGCGGCCGATCGAGCAGGCGCTGCGCCGCGCCAACATCGCGTACGTGGTCAGCGGCGGGCAGAGTTTTTTCGATCGAGCCGAAATCAAGGACGTCTGCGCCTACCTGCGGCTGCTGGCCAACCCGGACGACGACCCCGCGTTCCTGCGCGCGGTGACCACGCCCAAGCGCGGCATCGGCGCGGCGACGCTGAAGAGCCTGGGTGCGTTCGCCTCGCAGTGGAAAGTCTCGCTGTTCGATGCGCTGTTCCGCGACGCGATGCCGGCTGCGGTCGGCCAGCGCCAGGCCGACGCGCTGCGCGAGTTCGCAAGGCTGATGCACGACATCGAATGGCGCAGTCGAACCGAACCGGCGGGCGAATTGCTGCGTTCGCTGCTCGCCGCGGTCGGCTACGAGGCTCATCTGCGCGAAGCGTCGGACAACGAACGCGAGGCCGCGCAGCGCTGGAGCAACGTCAACGATTTCTGCGACTGGATCGGCCGCAAGGCAGAGGAGGACAAACGCGACCTCAAGCGCATGGCGCAGATGGTCGCGCTGATCACCCAGTTGTCCGAGCGCGGCGAGCAGGCCGACGCGGTCACGCTGTCGACCCTGCACGCGGCCAAGGGACTCGAGTGGCCGCATGTCTGGCTGGCCGGCTGCGAGGATGGCATGCTGCCGTTCTACACCGACGAGCGCCCGCTGACCGACAGCGGGCTGGAGGAAGAGCGGCGCTTGATGTATGTCGGCGTCACGCGCGCGCGGCGCACGCTGACGCTGAGCCATTGCCGCAAGCGGCGCGCGCATGCGCGCAATGCGCGCGCCTGCACGCCGAGCCGGTTCCTTGCCGACTTGCGCGCCGAGTTGCCGAAAACGGATGGGCGCGCCAGCGCACTGGCCCGGCTGGCCGCGCTGCGCGGGCGCCTCGGCGCGGCCGATGCCACCGAGGCGGGCAGCGCAGCGGCCGACGCTGCCGGGACTGCGGCATCGTGAGTGCGCGCTGGACGCCGCTGG
>JAJZHS010000032.1 GCA_021798395.1 Pseudomonadota bacterium | reverse complement strand
GGCTCAGGCTGACGCCGCGGCCGATGCCGAACAGTTCGGCCACCCCCGCGACCCCGGAGAATTCGCTGAGCAGCGCGACGATCGTGGCCACCGCGAGCCCGCCCACCGAGACCCAGGCCCAGCCGGCGCCGAAACACGCGCGGATCAATTCGCCGTGGCCCTTGCCGGTGAAGATGCCCAGGCGAACGGTCAGTTCCTGCACCACGAACAGGACCGGCACCAGAAGCAGCTGCAGGGCGAGCAGGCGGTAGCCCCATTGCGCGCCGCTTTGCGCCGCCGTCAGCACGCTGCCGACATCGGTGTCGGCGAGCATGACGACCAGCCCGGGACCGAGCACGGCCAGGAAGATTCGCCAGCGCGCTGCGCGCGAAATGCCGACTGCGGCAGGATTCAACGAAGAGCTCATTCCATCATCCCGGAAACTGCGTTTTGACGAATGATAATCGTTCTTGATACAGGCCGGGCTCAGGTTACGTCGCGTTACCTCGGATTTTCGATCTGGCGCAACATCGCGTCCGATCGGCACCCGAGGCGCGCGCCGCCGCACGCGCACCCGGTAGAATCGCAGACTTTTGACCGCCAAGCCCCAAGCCATGGATTTCGAACAAGCCCGCTTCAACATGATCGAGCAGCAGGTCCGACCGTGGGACGTGCTCGCGCCGGACGTTCTGGACCTTCTGGGAGCGGTCAGGCGCGAGGACTTCGTGCCGGCCGCGTACCGCAATCTGGCGTTCACCGACATGGAGATTCCGCTGCCCGCCGGAGAGTGCATGCTCGCGCCTCGAGTGGAAGCGCGCATGCTGCAGGAACTGGCGCCGCGCAAGCACGAATGGGTGCTCGAGATCGGCACCGGCAGCGGCTTCGTCGCCGCGCTCCTGGGCCACTGCGCGGCCCAGGTGATGAGTCTGGAAATGCACCCCGAACTGGCCGACACCGCACAGCGGCGGCTGCGTCAGAGCGGCGTGATGAACGCCACGGTGCGTTGCATGGACGCGTCGCGCGAACTGCCTCCCGGCGAATTCGACGCCATTTTGCTTTCGGGTTCGGTGGCGGAGATTCCGGCCGCCCTGGTCGAACGCCTCAAGCCGGGCGGACGCCTGTGCGCGATCGTCGGCGACGCGCCGGTGATGCACGGCCAGTTGTTGACCCGCGTCGGCGCCGGCGAGAACAAGGTCGTCGACCTGTTCGACACGGTCGCGCCGCGGCTGCACGGCTTCGCCGAGACCTCGCGCTTCCGCTTCTGAGCGCAATCCCCCGGGACGGGCTGCGCCCGTCCCCCACGAAACTGGCGGCGGCAGCGCGTTGGCGCGCGGCCCCCGCGGACGCCGAGACCACTACGCGATGATCGAACAGTTCACCGTCGCCGACCTTGCCGACATCCTCGACAACAAGCCGGATCAACTCGACGGTTGGCAAATCGTCGACGTGCGCGAGCCCTGGGAACTCGAGCGCGCGTCGATCCGGCACGCCTGCTTTCGCTGCAGCGCCATTCCGATGGCCACCGTTCCCATGCGCTGCGGCGAGATCGCGCGCGACAAGAAGGTTCTGGTGATGTGCCGCAGCGGCGGGCGCAGCATGCAGGTGGCGAACTTCCTCTCCGGGAACGGCTACGCGCAGGTCTACAACCTGCAGGGCGGCATCACCGCGTGGTCGCGCGAAATCGACCCGGACGTTCCGGTCTACTGACCGTCCGCCACGCCGAGCGCGTCCAGACGCGCTCCGATCCACGCCGCATGCAGCATCGCCGCGCCGCGATGCGCGGCGCTGAAGGCCAACGCCGCGTGCTGCGCCGAAACGCGCTGCTGCGGCTGGTCGAGCCAACTCTGCAGCGCCTGCCAGACTCCGGCCGCGTCGTCCGCGCGCCGCAGCGCGCCGGCTGCGGCGGCCTGCTCGGCCGCCTGCGCGAAGTTGAAGCTCGACGGCCCCATCACCACCGGGCAGCCTTCGGCGCACGCTTCGATCAGGTTCTGGCCGCCGAGCGGCAGCAGGCTGCCGCCGACGAACGCGGCGTCGGCCATCGCGAAATACGCCGACATTTCCCCCAGGGTATCGCCCAGCCAGACGTCGACGTCGACCTCCGGCGCTCCGGCGCTGCGCCGCGCCACGCGCAGGCCGCGGTCGGCCGCCAGCCGCGCGACCGCATCGAAACGCGGCGGGTGGCGCGGCACCAGCACGATCAGCGCGCGCGCGCGCAAGGCCTCGGGCAAGGCGTCGAGCAACAGCGCCTCCTCGGCGACCCCCTGGTGTTCGCGCGTCGACGCGAGCACCAGCACCGGGCGCGGCGCGGCCGCGGCGCGCCAGCCCAAGCCCAGCGCATGCAGCTTCGGGTCGCTGTGCCGGTCGAATTTCAGATTCCCCGCGACGATGACCTGACGCACTCCCAGCGCGCGCAGACGCGCCGCGTCGGCCTCGGTCTGCGCCGCCGCGCTGTCGACGGCGCCGAAGGCGGCAGCGGCCAAGCGCGGCCAGCGCGCCCAGCGCGCCGCGCTGCGCGGCGACATCCGCGCGTTGGCCAGCAGCAGCGGCACCCCGGCTTCGGCGCACACGGCGAGCAGGTTGGGCCAGACCTCGGTTTCCATCAGCACGCCCAGTTCGGGCCGGAAACGCTGCAGGAAACGGCGCAGCGCGCCCGGCAGGTCGTACGGCAGCCAGACCTGCAGATCGCCGGCGCGCAACAACGCGCGTCCGGCATCGCGCCCGCTGGCCGTCATGTGGGTCAGCAGGATGCGCAGCGCGGGGCGCTGCGCGCGCAATGCGTCGAGCAGCGGCGCCACGGCGCGCGTCTCCCCCAGCGACACCGCGTGCACCCACAGCAGCGGCGCGCTGCCGCTGCCGCTGCCGCTGCCGCTGCGCTGCGGTTGCGGTTGCGGTTGCGGTTGCGGTTGCGGTTGCGGTTGCGGTTGCGGCGCATAGCGTCCCAGCCGCTCGCCCAGGTGCGCGCGGTACAGCGGCTCGCGCCGCCCGCGCCACCACAGCCGCAGCAGCGCCAGCGGCAGCAGCGCGCGCCACGCCAGGCTGTACAGGCGCAGCGCCCAGCGCGGCGCGGGACGGGGCTGCATCGCCACCTCAGGCCGCGACACCGAGCACCGCGCGCACGGCGTCGCACACCGCCTGCAGCGACGGCGGCGCGCCGTCGTCGCCGAGGCTGCGCCACGGCGCGGCCGACGCGAAATCGACGCTGTGCGGCGACGAACCGGCGTGGATCGCCACCGCCGGCGTGCCCACCGCCGCGCCCAGGTACAGCAGCCCGGTATCGACGCCGACGACCAGCGCGGCAGCGTGCAGCACCTGCATCCAGGCGTCGAGCGCGAAGGCCTGCGGCGCCAGTTGCGCCGCGCAAGGCCCCTCGGCGGCGTTGACCGCGCGCTGCAGACGCTCGGCGCGTGCGCGCTCGGCCGCGTCGCCCCAGGCGAACACGCTGCGGATTCCCAAAGCGCGCAACCAGAGCGCGAGTTCGATCCAGTGGCGCTCGTCCCACAGCTTGCGCGGCTTGGCGGTGGCCGACAACAGCACCGCGTAGCGCCCGGCGTCGACCCAGTCCGGACGCGCCGCGCGCACCTGCAGCCCGTAGCGCGGCGGACCGCTGGGCACGTACCGCAAGGCCCACCCGGCAAGCTCGCGGTAGCGCCGCACTGCCGCTTCGGTCCGTCTCAAGGACGTGCGCATGCGGCGGTCGTAGAACAGCGGCGCCAGGGCCTCGCGTGCCGAGGCCCACGACAGGCCGACGTGCTCGCCGTGCGCCAGCCTGGCGACCAGCGCGCTCTTGACCAGTCCCTGCAGGTCGATGACCACGTCGTAGCGCTGCTGGCGCAGCTGCGCCAGCAGTGCGCGCCACTCGGCCCGGGTCGCGGCCGCCAGCGGCGCGCGGCGCCAGCGCCGCAGCGCCAGCGGGATGATGCGGTCGATTCCCGGGTGGGCACGCAGCAGCGGCGCGTACGCCTCCTCGACCAGCCAGTCGACGCGCGCCTGCGGCAAGGCGTCGTGGATGTCGGCGACCACCGGCAGCGCATGCACGATGTCGCCCATCGAACTGGTCTTGACCAGCAGCACGCGCCGCGGCGCTTGCGCGGTGTCGGTCACGTCAGAACGGCAACGCCAGGTTCGGATCAAGCGCGTGCAGCGCGCTGCGGAATTCGCCCTGGATGCGCTGCAGCGCAGCGGCATCGCGGCCCTCGAAGCGCAGCACCACGCACGGCGTGGTGTTCGACGGGCGCGCCAGGCCGAAGCCGTCGGCGTACTCGGCGCGCACGCCGTCGATGGTGTGCACGTGTTCGGCGCCCGGAAAGCGCGCCTCGCGTTGCAGGCGCGCGCACAGCGCGAACTGCGCGCCCTCGTCGGTGTGCAGCTTGAGCTCCGGAGTCGAGACCGCATCGGGCAGCGCCCGCAGCTCGGCTTCGGCGTCCGCGACGCGCGACAGCAGTTCGAGCAGCCGGGCCGCGCCATATTGGGCGTCGTCGAAACCGAACCAGCGGTCCTTGAAGAAAATGTGGCCGCTCATTTCTCCGGCCAGCGGAGCGCCGACCTGCTTCATCCGCGCCTTGATCAACGAGTGCCCGGTACGCCACATCATCGGTTCTCCGCCGTGGGCGCGAACCCACGGCGCCAGGTTCGCGGTGCACTTGACGTCGAACAGGATCGGCGCGCCGGGGTGGCGCCGCAGCACGTCGGCCGCGTACAGCATCAGTTGCCGGTCGGGCCAGATCACATGGCCGTGCTTGGTGACCACGCCGAGGCGGTCGCCGTCGCCGTCGAAAGCCAGTCCGATTTCGGCGTCGGTCTCGCGCAGCACGCGCTGCAGGTCCTCCAGATTGTGCGGGTCGGCCGGGTCCGGGTGGTGGTTCGGGAACCGCCCGTCGACCTCGCAGAACAGCTCGCGCACGTCGCAACCGAGCATGCGCAGCAGCCGCGGCGCGAACGCGCCGGCGACGCCGTTGCCGCAGTCGACGGCGACCTTCATCGGCCGCGCCAGAGCGACGTCCTGCACGATGCGCGCCAGGTAGGGTTCGACCACGCTGGACGCGCGCACCGCGCCGTTGCCGCCGGCGTACGCCTCGCTGCACGTGAGCTCGCGCAGGCGCGCGATGTCGTCGCCATGCAACGCATCGCCGTCGAGCACCATCTTGAGTCCGTTGTACTCGGGCGGATTGTGGCTGCCGGTGATCTGGATTCCGCTGCGCACTGCGCCCTCTGCGCATGCGTAGTACAGCATCGGCGTGGCGTTCATGCCCAGGTCGACGACGTCGAGGCCGCCGGCGCAAAGCCCGCGCGTCAGCGCCGCGGCCAGCGCCGGCCCCGAATCGCGGCCGTCGCGGCTGACGTAGGCGGCGTGCTGGCCGCGCTGCCGCGCGAGGGTCGCGAAAGCACGGCCGATGTGGACGCAGGCGTCCTCGGTGAGGGTGCTGCCGACCACGCCGCGAATGTCGTAGGCCTTGAAGATGCTGGAGTCGATTTGCGCCATCGTCGTGTCCTGGTCCTCTGTGCGTCGCATCGCCCGTCTGGGACTGGCGCGTGTCGCCGCCCGGGTCGACCGCTATTCTATGGATCCATGGCAACATACCTGATCGGCGACCTGCAAGGCTGCGACGACGCGCTGGCTCGTCTGCTCGACGCCGTGCGCTTCGAACCCGCCCGCGACCGCATCATCGTGCTCGGCGACGCCGTCAACCGCGGCGCGCAGTCCCTTGCGGTGCTGCGCCGGTTGATCGCGCTGGGCCCGGCGGCCGAGTGCCTGCTCGGCAACCACGACCTGCACCTGCTGGCGGTTGCGCACCAGCTGCGCCGCGCGCATCGCAGCGACACGCTGCAGCCGATTCTGGACGCGCCCGACCGCGAAGACCTGCTCGACTGGGTGCGGCGGCGACCGCTGGCGCTGTTCGAGCGCGGATGGCTGCTGGTGCACGCCGGCGTGCTGCCGCAGTGGAGCGTGGAGCAGACCCTGCACCTGGCCGGCGAAGTGCAAAGCCGCTTGCGCGGCGACGATGTCGCCGGACTGCTCGCCGACCTCTTCGGCAACCAGCCCGATTGCTGGGACGACGCGCTGCGCGGGCCCGAGCGCTGGCGCCTGGTGGTCAACGTGCTCACCCGCGCGCGGTATCTGGACCTGCGCGACGGCAACGCGCGGCTGGAATTCCACGCCAAGCAGCACCCGGACCGCGCCCCCGACGGGCTGGTGCCGTGGTTCGCGGCGCCCGCACGGGCCACCGCCGGAGTGCCGGTCGCGTTCGGGCACTGGTCGACCCTGGGGCTGCGGTGGAGCCACGGCACCGCGTGTCTGGACAGCGGCTGCCTGTGGGGCGGCAGCCTCAGCGCACTGGAACTCGGCGACGCGCCGCCACGCTGGCTGCGGGTGCACGCGCTGCCCTGCGCGCGCCAGCGCGAGCCGATGGGCTTCCGCAACGATTGAAACCGCCCACGGCTGTGCCGATGCTGGACCAGGACGTGAAGCGGTGTATACTAGACGTTTTGCTTCATCGTAAAAATTTCGGGAGTGCGCGATGGCACGCGTGTGTCAAGTGACCGGCAAAGCGCCGATGGTGGGCAACAATGTTTCCCATGCGAACAACAAAACCAAGCGTCGTTTCCTTCCCAACTTGCAATACCGCAGGATCTGGGTCGAGAGCGAGAACCGTTTCGTGCGCCTGCGCATTTCCAACGCCGGTCTGCGCCTGATCGACAAGGTCGGCATCGACCATGTGCTCGCCGACTTGCGCGCACGCGGCGAAGCCTGATCCCGGACCCGTACAGGAGCGATAGACCATGGCAGCCAAGGGCGGACGTGAGAAGATCAAGCTGGAATCGACCGCAGGTACCGGCCACTTCTACACCACGACGAAGAACAAGCGCATCCAGCCGGAAAAGATGGAGATCCTGAAATTCGATCCGGTCGCGCGCAAGCACGTCGCGTACAAGGAAACGAAGATCAAGTAAGCCGATCCCGGCCTCCAGAAGAACCCGCCTGCATGGCGGGTTTTTTTGTCGCCCGAACTTTTCGGACGGAGGTGCAAAAAAAAGCCAGCTTGCGCTGGCTTGAGGCGGTGGCCGCGGAAGCCCGCGGCCGCCCACTCATTACTTGCTCGCGGCGCTGGCCGGGGCAGCCGCGGTGGCGCCCGAAGCAGCCTTCGACGCAGCGGCGGCGGGAGCCGACGCCTTCGACGCAGCGGCGGCGGGGGCCGACGCGGCAGCCGGAGCCGAAGCCGGAGCCGAGGCGGCAGCCGGAGCCGAGGCGGCAGGAGCGGCCTCCTCCTTCTTGCCGCACGCGCCCAGCGCCAGAGCGGCAATCACGGAAGCCAACAGCATCAACTTTTTCATTTGTGTCCTCAAGGGTCAGATCGTCAAGCAGTTTAGAAATCGAGCGATTCCTGGAATTTTTTACTTCATGGACTCGGCGCGCTCCGGTTCGGAGCCCCCCGAACCCAGATGCGAAGTATAGCTCTGCTGCGAAAACGCAAGCGAACCAGTCAACCGGGATGTCCCTTGTGTTGCGGAATATTCACAATCCAAGAGGACCCGCCCCCAACGCTCGATTCATACGGAATCTGCGCGAAAGCCGCACGGCCTCCGGAAGGCGCTGGGCGTGCCTTTGAGCCTGGATGCTTTTGGCCAGCCGTCGCGTCGTGCCGCGTTTTGCCGTTGCGCGGTACAAGGCACTAAGCTTGCACCAGACGATGCACACCCCGCGCCTCGCAGCGCCCGAAACCGATGCAAGCCCAACCCGATACCGTGGTCACGCTGGCCTGGAGCCTGACCGATGCCCAGAACGAACCGATCGCCGAAAACCCGGCCGGGACCGACTTCTACGTCGGAGGCGCCGACCTGTTGCCGGCGATCGCACGCGACCTGGTCGGCAAGGAGGCCGGCGCCGAAGGCCAGCTGCAGATCGAACCCGCCGACGCCTTCGGCGATTACGACCCCGACCTGCTGCGCGTCGAGCCGCGCGCGCTGTTCCCCGACGCGATCGAGCCGGGAATGCAGTTCGAGCAATTGCCGCCCGGGTGCGCGCCCGGCGCACCGGGGGTGATCTACACCATCACCGACATGGCCGGCGACAAGCTGGTGCTCGACGGCAACCACGCCCTCGCCGGCATGGCGCTGCGCGTGCGTTACACCATCGTCGACGTGCGAGAACCCGATCCCGACGAGCGCGAGGCGCGCAGCGCCCAGCTCGACGAGGCCGACAGCGGGCTCTTCCTGGCGCCGTGACGCGGCACCCGCTCAACGCCCGGTGGAGCCGAACCCGCCCGCACCGCGCTCGGTCGGCGTGAAGGCGTCAACCACGTTCCAGCGCGCCTGCACCACCGGCACGATGACCAGCTGCGCGATGCGCTCGAGCGGCCTGACGGTGAACGCGGTATCGCCACGGTTCCAGCAGCTGACCATCAGCGGCCCCTGGTAGTCGGCGTCGATCAGCCCGACCAGATTGCCGAGCACGATGCCGTGCTTGTGCCCGAGCCCCGAGCGCGGCAGGACCAGCGCGGCGTAGCCTGGATCGGCCAGGTGCATCGCCAGGCCGGTGGGAATCAGCGCGCACTGTCCAGGCGCCAGTTCCAGCGGCGCGTCGACGCAGGCGCGCAGGTCCATGCCGGCGGCGCCTGGCGTGGCGTAGGACGGCAGTTGCGCGTGCAGCCTGGGGTCGAGCACGCGGACTTCGATGGCAAGGGTCATGGTCGTCGTTCGGGAAGGCGCGTCGCGGCCTCGTCGATGATCTGGCGCGCCAGTTGCAGCTTGGGCGCGCGCGGCAGCGCGCGCACGCCGTCGGCGTCGACCAGCACGCAGACGTTGTCGTCGCTGCCGAAGGCCTGCGCGCCGATGTTGCCGACGAGCAGCGGCACGCCCTTGCGCAGGCGCTTGGCCTGCGCCTGCGCGTGCAGGTCGTCGGCCTCGGCGGCGAAGCCGACGCAGTACGGCGCGTCGGCGCGCGCCGCGACCTCGGCCAGGATGTCCGGGTTGAGCTCCAGCGCCAGCGCAGGAGCCGCCTCGCCCGCGCGCTTCTTCAGCTTGCCGGCCACCACCTGCGCCGGACGCCAGTCGGCCACCGCTGCGGCGGCGACGAACAGGTCCACCGCCGCGCGCTGCAGTTCGGCCAGCACCGCGTCGCGCATCTGCCGCGCGGTCTGCACCGCGACCACGCGCGCGCCGTGCGGCGGCTCCAGCGCGCTGGGTCCGGCGACCATCACGACTTCGGCGCCGCGCTCCCACGCCGCGCGCGCCAGCGCCCAGCCCATCTTGCCGCTGGAGCGGTTGCCGAGATAGCGCACCTCGTCCCAGGGCTCCCAGGTCGGTCCGGCGGTCAGCAGCACGCGCCGGCCGCGCAGGACCTGCGGCGCCAGCAGCGCGTCGAGCTCGGCCAGAAGTTGCTCGGGTTCGAGCAGCCGACCGTCTCCCACCTCGCCGCAGGCCTGCTCGCCGCTTCCCGGTCCGGCGATGCGCACGCCGTCGCCGCGCAGCAGCGCGACGTTGCGCTGCACCGCCGCGTTGGCCCACATGGCGCGGTTCATCGCCGGCGCCAGCAGCGTGGGCAGCGCGCCGCGCGCCAGCAGCAGGTTGGCCAGCAGGTCGTCGCCGCGACCCTGCGCGGCGCGCGCCAGCAGGTCGGCGGTGGCCGGTGCGACGACGAAGGCGTCAGCGGCGCGCGCCAGGTCGATGTGATCCATGCCGCCCGTCGCCTGCGGGCGCCACAGGTCGAGCGCGACCTCGCGCCCGGACAGCGCCTGGAAGGTCAACGGCGCAACGAAACGAGTGGCGGCCTCGGTCATCACAACCTGCACCGCGTCGCCGGCCTTGACCAGCAAGCGCGTGAGTTCGCACGCCTTGTACGCGGCGATGCCACCGCCGACGCCGAGCAGGATGCGGCGCATCGTCGCGTCAGCCCAGGCGCTGCGCGATCCAGTCGCGCGCAGCCTGCAGCGCCGCGTCGACATCCTGCGGTCGGCTGCCTCCGGCCATGGCGAAGTCGGGCCTGCCGCCGCCCTTGCCGCCGACCGCCTGCGCGGCGTGGCTGACCAGTTCGCCGGCCTTGACACGGCCGCTCAAGGTCGCCGTGACGCCCGCCGCCAGCTGCACGCGGTCGCCGTCGACCGCGGCCAGCAGCACCACGGCCTGGCCCAGGCGCGCCTTGAGCTGGTCGACCGCCGCGCGCAGCGCACCGGCATCGGCACCGTCCAGGCGCGCCGCGAGCACCGCGACGTCGCCGATGTGCCGCGCCTGTGCCGCCAGCTCGCCGCCGCGCGCGGCGGCCTGCGCGCCCTTGAGCGCCGCGCGTTCCTTTTCCAGGCCCCGCAGCTGCTCGAGCAGCTGCGCGACGCGCCGCGGCAGTTCGTCCTCGGGAGTCTTCAGCAGCGCGGCCAGCTCGGCCAGCTCGGCGCCCTGACGCTGCGCCAGCGCCAGCGCGCCCAGCCCCGTGGTGGCCTCGATGCGGCGGACCCCGGCGGCCACCGCGCCTTGCGCCAGCACGCGCAGGCTGCCGATGTCGCCGCTGCGCGCGACGTGGGTACCGCCGCACAGTTCGCGGCTGTCGCCGATGTCGAGCACGCGCACGGTGTCGCCGTACTTCTCGCCGAACAGCATCATGGCGCCGGTCTTGCGCGCCTCGTCCAGCGGCAGCACGCGCGCCTGCGTCGCGGTGTTGCGCAGGATCTGCGCGTTGACCCACTGCTCGACGCGCGCGATCTGCTCGGGCGTCAGCGGCGCGTCGTGGGCGAAATCGAAACGCGTCTTGTCGGCGTCGACCAGCGAGCCCTTTTGCTGCACGTGCTCGCCGAGGACCAGGCGCAGCGCCTTGTGCAGCAGGTGCGTGGCGCTGTGGTTGCGCATCGTCGCATTCCGGCGCGCGACGTCGACGCGCGCGGCGACGCGCTCGCCCACGCGCAGCGTGCCGTGCTCGACGCGCCCGTGGTGGCCGAACACGTCGGCCTGCACCTTCTGCGTGTCGCGCACCACGAAGTGCATCGCATCGCCTTCGCACAGCTGGCCGCTGTCGCCGACCTGGCCGCCCGACTCGGCATAGAACGGCGTGCGATCGAGCACGACGACACCGTCCTGGCCGACCTCGAGACGGTCGACCGCGCTGCCCGCGGCGTACAGCGCCAGCACCGTGCACGCGTCGAGATGCAGCGTCTCGTAGCCTTCGAAGCGCGTGGTCGCTCCGGCGTAGTCGAGGGTGCCGGCCATCTTGAAGCGCCCGCTGGCGCGCGCCTGCTCGCGCTGACGCTGCATTGCCTCCTCGAACCCGACCTCGTCGACGCCGACGCCGCGCTCGCGGCACACGTCTGCGGTCAGGTCCAGCGGAAAGCCGTAGGTGTCGTACAGGGTGAACGCGACCTGCCCGGGAAGCTGCGCGCCGCCCGCGGCGCGCAGCGCGTCGAGTTCGATCTCGAGGATGCGCATGCCGTTCTCCAGCGTCTCGCCGAAACGCTGCTCCTCGGCCAGCAGAATGTCGGCGATGCGCGACGCGGCATCGACCAGCTCCGGGTACGCCGCCCCCATTTCCGTGACCAGGTCGGGAACCAGGCGATGGAAGAACGGCCGCTGCTGGCCGAGCTTGTAGCCGTGGCGCAGCGCGCGCCGGGCGATGCGCCGCAGCACGTAGCCGCGGCCCTCGTTGCCCGGGATCACGCCGTCGACGACGAGAAAGGCGCAGGCGCGGATGTGGTCGGCGATGACCTTCAGCGAGACGTGGCCGAGATCCTTGCACCCGGTCTCGCGCGCCGCCGCGGCGATCAGCCGCGCGAACAGGTCGATGTCGTAGTTGCTGTGCACGTGCTGCAGCACCGCGGCGATGCGCTCCAGCCCCATGCCGGTGTCCACGCACGGGCGCGGCAGCGGCTTTTGCACGTACGTGGTCATCGTCCACGCGTCGCCCGCGCGCGCCACCTGCGCGATCGTGCCGTCGCGCTCGGCGGCGGCCTTGGCGGCCTGCGCCTCGACCTCGCTGGCGAAGCTGATCTCCGACGCCACGCTGCGCTCGAACTGCATGAACACGAGGTTCCAGATCTCGATGTAGCGGTCGCCGTCGGCCTGCGGCGATCCCGGCGGACCGCCCCAGACCTCGGCGCCGTGGTCGAAGAACACTTCCGAGCACGGGCCGCACGGCCCGGTGTCGGCCATCTGCCAGAAGTTGTCCGAGGCGTAGCGCGCGCCCTTGTTGTCGCCGATGCGCACGATGCGCGCGCGCGGCACGCCGATTTCGTCGGCCCAGATGCCGTAGGCCTCGTCGTCTTCCTGGTAGACGGTGACCCACAGTCTGTCGGCCGGAAGCCGGTAGACCTGGGTCAGCAGCTCCCAGCAATAGCGGATCGCATCGCGCTTGAAATAGTCGCCGAAGCTGAAGTTGCCCAGCATTTCGAAGAACGTGTGGTGCCGCGCGGTGTAGCCGACGTTCTCCAGGTCGTTGTGCTTGCCGCCGGCGCGCACGCAGCGCTGCGCGGTGGTCGCGCGGCTGTACGCGCGCTTGTCCTGGCCGAGGAACACGTCCTTGAACTGCACCATGCCCGAGTTCGTGAACAGCAGCGTCGGGTCGTTTCCCGGGACCAGCGGCGACGACGCCACGCGGGTATGCCCTTGCGAGGCGAAATAGGCGAGAAAGCGTTCGCGGATGTCGGAGACGTTCATGCTGAGGCACCGGTGGGCCGGCGCAGCGCGCCGGCGAGCCCACGATTCTAGTGTTCTGTCCGGCGCGCAACGGCCATTTCGCCGCGGAACGCCCGAGCGCGGACAACAAGCAAGTGCGCCGCGGTGGTTGGCCGCGCGACCGCGATGTGGTTCTGTGCAAACGCGGCGCGGACGCACTAAATTGCCGGGATCATCGATTCGATCCGAAGCAACCGACCATGTCCGACACCGCGCTGTCCCTGCTGCAAGACCCCTCGCTGCTGAAAACCCAGGCCCTGATCGACGGCGCGTGGATCGACGCGCCGGCCAAGGTCGCGATCGGCGACCCGGCCACCGGCGCGCAACTGGCGCAGGTGCCGCGGCTGGGCGCG
>JAJZHS010000326.1 GCA_021798395.1 Pseudomonadota bacterium | reverse complement strand
CGAATCGATGCGCGCGCACCAGTGCAGCGCGCAGTCGAGGCCGCGCGCGTGCAGCAGGTGCTGCAGCTGCGCGGCGCGCGCGGCGTCGGCGTCGGCGTCCATCAGCGGCGCTTGGGCGCCAGCATGGTGCCGCGGCACTGCGGCGCGCCGCAGCGGCAGGCGAATGCGCGCTTGAGCTTGGCCGTGTGGCGCGCGTCCAGGCTCAGGCAGTAGTCGTAGAACAGCTCCTCGCCGGGACGCAGGTCGCGCAGCGCGTGCAGGTAGACGCGGTCGCCGACCTGGCGCGCTTCGCAGTTCGGCGCGCAGCCGTGGTTGATCCAGCGCGCCGCGTTGCCGCCGACGTGGGCGTCGATCACGTGGCCGTCGTCCAGCGAAAAATAAAACGTGTGATTCGGCTGCTGCGGGTCATGCGGATGGCGCGCCAGCGCCTCGTCCCAGTCGATGCGCTGGCCGCGGTATTCGAGAATGCGCGCACCGGCGGCGATCGGCCGGCGCGCGAACACGCCGCGGCCGTGCACCGGCGAGGCGCGCACTTCGGTGCGCGGGCCGTTGGTCGGCGGCAGCTCAGTGTTGGCGCGGCGTGACGTTTTCAAGGCGGACGCGAAACTGGTTAAAGTAAAAAAAGAAACCCGGTCGGCCGGCGGCATCGTGCCACGGCGCGGCGCGGCATCGAATTGTAAAGAAGGAGCCTGATCCTGCGTGCGTGCCGCCTGCGCGGCGCGCGGCGCGCACGACGGATCGTCGCAGTCATGAGCAAGACCCTGGTCATCGCGGAAAAGCCGAGCGTCGCGCAGGATATCGTTCGCGCGCTCACTACGGATTCCGGCAAGTTCGACAAGCACGACGAATATTTCGAGAACGACGACTACGTCGTGACATCGGCCGTCGGCCATCTGGTCGAAATCGGCGCCCCGGACGCCTTCGAGGTCAAGCGCGGCAAATGGAGCTTCGCCCACCTGCCGGTGGTGCCGCCGCATTTCGACCTCAAGCCGATCGAGAAGACCCGGTCGCGGCTGGGGGCGATCGTCAAGCTGCTCAAGCGGCGCGACATCGGCGCGCTGGTCAACGCCTGCGACGCCGGGCGCGAGGGCGAGCTGATCTTCCGCCTGATCCAGCAGTACGCCGCGGCCAAGCAGCCGGTGCAGCGCTTGTGGCTGCAGTCGATGACGCCGCAGGCGATCCGCGACGGGTTCGCCCATTTGCGCAGCGACGCCGACATGCAGCCGCTGGCCGCCGCCGCGCGCTGCCGCAGCGAAGCCGACTGGCTGGTCGGGATCAACGGCACGCGCGCGATGACCGCGTTCAATTCGCGCGACGGCGGATTTTTCCTGACCCCGGTCGGGCGCGTGCAGACCCCCACCTTGTCGGTCGTGGTCGCGCGCGAGGAGCAGATCCGGCGCCACGTCGCTCGCACCTACTTCGAAGTCCACGCCGAATTCTCGGCCGCCGCCGGCAGCTACAAGGGCAAATGGATCGACCCGGCGTTCCGCAAGGGCGACGACGCCGACGCGCGCGCCGACCGCATCTGGGACCGCGCTCGGGCGCAGGCCGTCGTCGACGCGTGCAGCGGCCGCAGCGCCGAGGTCAGCGACGAATCCAAGCCGGCCACGCAGATCGCCCCGGCGCTGTACGACCTGACCACCCTGCAGCGCGAGGCCAATTCGCGCTTCGGTTTTTCGGCCAAGATGACGCTGGCGCTGGCGCAGTCGCTGTACGAAAAGCACAAGGCGCTGACCTACCCGCGGACCGATTCGAGGCATCTGCCCGAGGACTACGTCGCGGTGGCGCGCGACACCCTGCGCACCATGGCCGACTCCGGCGGCGAACTGGCCGGTCTGGCGCACACCGCGCACGATCTGGTCAAGCCGAACAAGCGGGTGTTCGACAACGCCAAGGTCTCGGACCACTTCGCCATCATCCCGACCAACCAGCAGCCGAAGGCGCTGTCCGAAGCCGAGGCCAAGCTCTACGACATGGTCGTGCGGCGTTTCCTCGCCGTGTTCTTCCCCGCCGCCGAGTTCCTCGTCACCACGCGCACCAGCCGCGTCGGCGACCACGCGTTCCGCACCGAGGGGCGCGTTCTGGTGCGCGCCGGCTGGCTGGAGGTCTACGGCCGCGCGCAGCAGGGCGACGAGGCCAACCTGCCTGCGGTCGCCCCCGGCGAGGCCGTGCGGACCGAAAGCGTCGAGCTGGTCGAGAACCGCACCCGGCCGCCCGCGCGCTACACCGAAGCCACGCTGCTCAGCGCGATGGAGAACGCCGGCAAGATGGTCGACGACGAGGAGTTCGCCGAAGCGATGGCCGGCAAGGGCCTGGGCACCCCGGCCACCCGCTCGAGCATCATCGAAGGCCTGCTGGCCGAGACCTACATGCTTCGCGAAGGGCGCGAACTGGTGCCCACGGCCAAGGCCTTCCAGCTCATGAACCTGCTGCGCGGCCTCGGGGTGGAGGAACTGACCAAGCCCGAACTGACCGGCGAATGGGAGCACAAGCTGGCGCAAATGGAGCGCGGCCAAATGCAGCGCGACGCTTTCATGCACGAAATCGCCGCGATGACCGAGGCGATCGTGCGCCGCGCCAAGGAGTTCGACCGCGACAGCGTTCCCGGCGACTACGCCACGCTGACGACGCCGTGCCCGAACTGCGGCGGCGTGGTCAAGGAGAACTACCACCGCTACGCTTGCACGCAGTGCGACTTCTCCATCGGCAAGCACCCGGGCGGGCGCAGTTTCGAGCTGGCCGAAGTCGAGCAGCTGCTGGCGACCAAGCACCTGGGGCCGCTGACCGGGTTCCGCAGCAAGATGGGGCGCCCGTTCGCCGCCGAGCTCAAGCTGGCGCGCGAGGGCGGCCAGGGGCAATGGAAGCTCGAGTTCGATTTCGGCCAGGCCGCGCCCGGCGAAGGCGACGCCGCGCCCGACTTCAGCGACCAGCAGCCGCTGGGCGCGTGCCCCAAGTGCGGCGGCGCGGTGTTCGAGTCCGGCAGCTCCTACGTCTGCGAGCGCAGCGTCGGGCCCGCGCCGAGCTGCGACTTCCGCAGCGGCAAGATCATCCTGCAGCAGCCGGTCGACCCCTCGCAGATGCGCAAGCTGCTGGCCGAAGGCCGCACCGACCTGCTGAGCGGTTTCGTCTCGTCGCGCACACGGCGCACGTTCAAGGCGTATCTGGTGCGCCAGCCCGACGGCAAGGTCGGCTTCGAGT
>JAJZHS010000031.1 GCA_021798395.1 Pseudomonadota bacterium | reverse complement strand
GGCCCGTCGCCGCTGATGGCCGGCATGAACCTGGTGCCCAAGTACGCCAGCGCACCGGGAGCGCAGCGATGATCGCCGCGCTGATCCGCGCCTCCATCCGCAACCGCTTCCTGGTGCTGATGGCGGCCTTGCTGCTCGCCGCGTGGGGCGCGTGGTCGATGCTGCGCATGCCGCTGGACGCGCTGCCCGAACTGTCGGACACCCAGGTCATCGTGCGCACCAGCTGGCCGGGGCAGCCGCCGCAGATCGTCGAGGACCAGCTGACCTACCCGCTGGCCACGACCATGCTGTCGGTGCCCGGCGTGAAGGCGGTGCGCGCGTACTCGTTCTTCGGCGACTCGTTCGTCTACGTCATCTTCCACGGCGGCACCAACCTGTACTGGGCGCGTTCGCGCGTGCTCGAGTACCTGAGCCAGGCGCGCGCGCGGCTGCCGCGGGGCGTCGACCCGGCGCTGGGCCCCGACGCCACCGGGCTGGGCTGGATCTACGAGTACGCGCTGGTCGACGACCGCGGCACGCGCGACCTCGGCCAGCTGCGCGCGCTGCAGGACTGGTTCCTGCGCTACCAGCTCAAGACCGTTCCCGACGTGGCCGAAGTCGCCAGCATCGGAGGGATGGTGCGCGCCTGGCAGATCGTCGTCGATCCGATCAAGCTAGCCGCCTACGGGCTGTCGCTGCAGCAGGTGGCCGACGCGGTGCGCGCAGCCAACGGCGCCACCGGAGGCTCGGTCATCGAGCAGGGAGAGGCCGACCTGATGGTCAGGAGCACGGGGTATCTGCGCAGCCGCGCCGACTTCGAGCGCATCCCGCTGCGCGGCGGCGCCGACGGCGCGCTGGTGCGCCTGCGCGACGTCGCCGTGGTGCGGCGCGGGCCGACGTTCCGCCAGGGCATCGCCGAACTCGACGGGCGCGGCGAAGTGGTCGGCGGCGTCGTCATCCTGCGTTCGGGAAAGAACGCGCTGCAGGCCATCGACGCGGTCAAGCAGCGGCTGGCCGTGCTGCAGCGCAGCCTGCCCGCCGGGGTGCGCATCGTGCCGACCTACGACCGCGCGCAGCTGATCGTCGCCGCGGTGCACAACCTGCGCGCCAAGCTGATCGAGGAGTTCCTCGTCGTCGCCCTGGTCTGCGTGCTGTTCCTGTGGCACCTGCGCTCGTCGCTGGTGGCGGTGCTGACGCTGCCGCTGGGCGTGCTGGCGGCGTTCATCGTCATGGCGTGGCAGGGCGTGAGCGCCAACATCATGTCGCTGGGCGGAATCGCGCTGGCCATCGGCGCGATGGTCGACGCCGCGGTGGTGATGATCGAGAACGCGCACAAGCACCTCGAGCACTGGCGCGAGACGCACGGCGGCGACGAGCCGCGGGGCGAGGCGCGCTGGCGGGTGATCGCCGCGGCGGCGTCCGAAGTCGGCCCGGCGCTGTTCTTCAGCCTGCTGGTGATCGCGCTGTCGTTCCTGCCCGTGTTCGCGCTGCAGGGTCAGGAGGGGCGGCTGTTCAAGCCGCTGGCCTACACCAAGACCTACGCCATGGCCGCGGCCGCGGCGCTGGCGGTGACGCTGATCCCGGTACTGATGGGCTACCTGATTCGCGGGCGTATCCGCGCCGAGCAGCGCAACCCGCTGAACCGCTGGCTGATCCGCGGCTACCGCCCGCTGCTCGACGCGGCGCTCAAGGCGCCGCTGGCGCTGCTGCTGCTGGCCGCCGCGGCGGTGGCCGCGACGCTGTGGCCTGCGTCGCGCATCGGCAGCGAGTTCATGCCGCCGCTGGGCGAAGGCACGCTGCTGTACATGCCCACCGCGCTGCCGGCGCTGTCGGTGGGCAAGGCCGCCGAGCTGCTGCAGCAGACCGACCGCATGCTCAAGACCGTGCCCGAGGTCGCGCACGTGTTCGGCAAGGCCGGCCGCGCCGACACCGCGACCGACCCGGCGCCGCTGAGCATGTTCGAGACCACGATCACCTTCAAGCCGCGCAGCCAGTGGCGCCCGGGAATGACCATGGCGAAGGTCGAGCAGGCGCTGAACCGCGCGGTGCAGGTTCCCGGACTGGCCAATCTGTTCATCCCGCCGATCGCCAACCGCGTCGACATGCAGTCCACCGGGATCAAAAGCCCGATCGGCATCAAGGTCGAGGGCCCCGACCCGGTCGAGCTGCAGCGACTGGCCGACGCCGTCGTCGTCGCCGCGCGCGGAGTTCGCGGCGTCGGCTCGGTGGCCACCGACCACATCGCCAGCGGACGCTACGTCGACGTGCGCATCAAGGTCGGCGCCGCGCAGCGCTACGGGCTGACGCAGTCCGCGCTGCAGCAGGTCATCGCCACCGCGGTCGGCGGCGACGCGATCGGACAGACCGTGCAGGGGCGCGAGCGTTTCCCCATCGTGCTGCGCTACCCGCGCCGCGACCGCCAGTCGATCGCGGCGCTGCGCAGCCTGTTGGTGCAGTCGCCCGGCGGCGCCGCGGTTCCGCTGTCCGCGGTGGCCGACGTACGCGCGGTGGCCGGGCCGTCGATGCTGACCAGCGAGGACGGGCAGCTGGTCAGCTACGTCTACGTCGACAGCAGCAGCAGCGACCTCGGCGGCGTCGTCGCGCGGCTGCAGCGCGCCGTCGCCGACAAGGTCGCGCTGCCGGCCGGCTACACCCTCGGCTGGTCGGGACAGTACGCGTTCCTGCAGCGCGCCGAAGCGCGGCTGCGCACGGTGGTCCCGGCCGCGCTGGCGATCATCTTCGTGCTCATCTGGAGCGTGTTCCGCCGCGGCGCCGAGGCCGCGCTGATCATGCTCACGCTGCCGTTCGCGCTGGTCGGCGGAGTCTGGCTTGTCTGGCTGCTCGGCCGCCCGGCCTCGGTGGCGACGATGATCGGCTTCATTGCGCTGGCCGGAGTCGCCGCCGAGTTCGGCGTGATCATGCTGCTGTACCTGCGCCAGGCCTGGCAACGCCAGCTCGCCGCCGGGCACGCCGACGCCGACGCGCTCGACGCGGCGATCCGCGAGGGCGCGGTGCTGCGCGTGCGCCCGAAGGCGATGACGGTCGCGGTGATCCTCGCCGGGCTGCTGCCGATCATGTTCGGCCACGGCGCCGGCTCCGAAGTGATGCGCGCGATCGCCGCGCCCATGGTCGGCGGCATGATCACCGCGCCGCTGCTGTCGATGCTGGTGATCCCGGTCGGCTACCGCATGCTCGAACGGCACCGGCTGCGCGCCGGTCGCCCGCTGGGCGCCGAGGCGCCGGTCGTTGCGCATGGCGCGCAGGAGGGTCGCTGATGCCTTTTCCCGCAGCGGGCCGTCACGACTGCAGCGAGGCGCGGAAGCGCAGCACGCTGACCCCGAGCATGATGCCGGCCAACGCGGCCATGGCGGCGAACTCGGGCCACAGCTGCGCGAAGCCGACGCCCTTGAGGAACACGGCGCGGATGACGACGAGAAAGTAGCGCAGCGGGTTGACCAGGGTGAACCACCGCAGCACCCTGGGCATCGCCGCGATCGGAAAGGCGAATCCGGAAAGGATGAAGAACGGGTTGACGAAAAAGAAGTTCAACGCAAACGCCTGTTGCTGGGTGCGCGAGAACGTCGACAGCAGCAACCCCAGGCCGATGGTCGCCAGCAGGAACAGCGTCGCGCCCGAAGCCATGACCCAGACGGATCCGACGAACGGAACGCCGAACCACACGATGCCCAGGACGGAGATCAGGCTGACGCTGACGCAGCCGACGACGAACGACGGCACGGTCTTGCCGAGCACGAATTCCAGCGGCGTGATCGGGCTGACCAGGATCTGCTCCAGCGTTCCGACCTCGCGCTCGCGCACGATGGCGAACGCGGTCAGCGTGACCACCTGCAGCAGCGTGAGGCTGCCGATCACGCCGGGAATGAAAAACCAGGTGTCGGCGAGCCCCGGGTTGAACCAGGGCCTGGCCTGCAGCACGATCCCCTGAGGCGCCGCAGCGGGCGGGCCGGGACCTTGCGACCCGGCCGCGGCATCGCTCGAGAACGCCGCCACGATCTGGCCGATGTAGCCGACCGCGATCAGCGCTGTGTTCGAATTCGTGCCGTCGACGAGGACCTGCAGCGGCGCCGACGCGGCCGCCTGCAGCCGGCGCTGGAACCCCGCGTGGATGACCACGGCGACGACCGCGTCGCCGCGGTCGAGGTCGCGCGTGACCTGCGCCCGGTCGGACCGGTCGGCGACGACGCGGAAGCGCCCGCTGGCCGTGAACCGGGAAACGAGATCGCGGCTGGCCTGGCTGTGGTCGAAGTCGAGCACGTCCAGGGCCACGTCGTGCACGGTGAAGGTCGCGGCGTAGCCGAAGATCAGCAGCTGGGTCACCAGGGGCAGCACCAGGCGCATGACCAGCCAGCGGTCCCGCCTCAGCTGCAGGAACTCCTTGGCCAGCATGGCGCCGAGACGATCGAACATGGCGTCAGTCGAGCCGCTTGTGGAAGGCGCGCGACGCCATGGCGCCGATGACGATCGCGAACACGCCCAGCGCCAGCAGCGGCGCCCACAGGTCGACCAGCGGACTGCCCTTGAGAAAGATCGCGCGCAGCAAGGTGACGTAGTAGCGCGGGTAGACCACGTACGTGATGAGCTGGATCGCCCTGGGCATCTGGTCGATGGGAAACGTGTAGCCCGACAGCAGGGTCGTGGGCAGCATGGTGACGAGCAGTGCGATCTGGCTGGCGCCGAGCTGGCTGCGCACGCGCACCGAGATCAGGTAGCCGATTCCCAGCACCACGATGCTGAACAGTCCGGTGGCGGCGAACAGGGTCCAGACGCTGCCGCGCAGCGGCACGCCGAACCACAGCACGGCGATCGCCAGGCACGCCGCCGCGTCGACGAAGCCGACGCAGAAATACGGGATCAGCTTGCCGAGCATGATTTCCAGCGGCGTCACCGGGGTGGCGATGAGCTGCTCCATGGTCCCGCGCTCCCACTCGCGCGAGACGGTCAGCGACGTCAATTGCGCGCCGACCAGCGCCAGGATGACCGCCACCACCCCGGGAATGATGAAGTTGCGGCTGTCCAGGGTTTCGTTGAACCAGGTCGCCGGTTCGAGGTCGACCGGTGCACTGGCCTGCGCCGCGCCGCGCGCCTCGGACCATTGCGTCTGCAAGCGGCCGTTGAACTGCGCCACGGCCGCCTGCAGGTAGCCGGTCGCGATATTCGTGGTGTTGACGTCGGTGGCGTCGAACACCGCCTGCACCGAAACCCTTCCCGTCTGCGCCAGGCGGCGCGAGAAGTCGACGGGAACGACCACCGCGGCGGTGCACCGGCCGCGGTCGATCGCCGCGCGCAACGCCGCCTCGTCGGCGAGCCGCAGCCGGATGTCGAACCAGCCGCCGGCGCCCAGCCCGTCGACCCACTGCCGGCTGAGCGCGCTGTTCTCGCGGTCGAGCACGCACAGCGCAACGTGCCTGATGTCCAGACTGACGCCGTAGCCGAGAAGCCCCATCTGCATCAGCGGCATGAGCAGCGCGATGGCCAGGCTGCGCGGGTCGCGGACGATCTGCAGGGCTTCCTTGTGCGCCACGGCCAGCAGACGCCCCAGCTTCATGGCGCGCTCCGCGCATGTCCGCCGACCTGGCGCACGAACACGTCCTCCAGGCTCGGGCGCACGCGCCTGGCCTCTCCGGCCTGCAGCCCGGCTTCGCGCAGCGATTCGCCGAGCCGCTCGAGCCCGGGCCCGGCAGCATCCAGCAGCACGTGCACGCGGTCGCCGAACACCGCAGCGTCGAGGACTCCGGGCATGCCGCCGAGCCGCTCGAGCGCTGCACCCAGCGGGGCGCAGGCGATCTCCACGAGGTCTCCGCCGAGGCCGCGATTGCGCAATTCAGCGGGACCTCCGGACGCCACGACGCGCCCCCGGTCGATGAGGGCGATGCGGTTGCAGTACTCGGCCTCCTCCATGTAGTGCGTCGACACCAGGATGGTCACGCCGTCGGCCGCGAGCGCGTGGATCAGGTCCCAGAAGCGCCGGCGCGCAGTCGGCTCGACGCCCGACGTGGGCTCGTCGAGGAACAGCACCGGCGGACGGTGCAGGATCGCGCAGCCCAGCGCGAGGCGCTGCTTCCAGCCTGACGCCAGCGTGGCCACCAGACTGTCCGCGCGACCCTCGAGCGCGGCCATCGACAGCGCGTCATCGACGCGTGCGGCGCGCTCGGCGCGGGGCACGCGGTAGATCCCGGCGAAGAACCGCAGGTTCTCGCGAACGCTCAAGTCGCCGTACAGCGAGAACTTCTGCGACATGTAGCCGATGTGCGCGCGCACGTCCTGCGCCTGGGTGCGCACGTCGAAACCGGCGACCCTGGCCTCGCCCGACGTCGGCTGCAACAGGCCGCACAGCATGCGCATGGTGGTCGACTTGCCTGCGCCGTTGGGGCCGATGAAGCCGACGACCTCGCCGCGGGGGATCGACAGGTCGATGCCGTCGACGGCGACGAAGTCGCCGAAGCGCCGGGTCAGCGCGCGCGCGACGATGGCCGCGGAATCGGGCGCGCGCGCGTTCACGCGCCTTCCCCCTGCTCGAGCAGCGCGACGAACACGTCCTCGATTCCGGGCGTCGCCGGCTCGATGCGGAGGCCGTCGACGTCGGCCAGCGCAGCGCGCAGCTGGGCCACGCGTTGCGCGGCGTCGTCGACCCGCACGTGCACGCGGTCGCCCATCAGCAGCGTGCCGAGGACGCCGGGAAGCGCCGGCGCGCGCGCGCGCACGGCGCGCAGCAGCGCGGGCGCGCCGGCGCTCAGCGCCAGCAGCGTGCCGGGCATGCGCGCTTTCAGGCGCTCCGGCGTGTCGCAATAGCGCAGCTGCCCGGCGTGCAGCAGCGCCAGGCGCGTGCAGCGCTCGGCCTCGTCCATGTACGCTGTGGCCATGACGATGGCGACCCCGGTTTCTCGCAACCGGTACAGGATCGCCCAGAAATCCCTTCGCGATACCGGATCGACGCCGGTGGTCGGCTCGTCAAGCAACAGCACCCGGGGCGTGTGCATCAGCGCGCAGATCAGCCCGAGTTTCTGCTTCATCCCGCCCGAAAGCCGGCCCGCCAGGCGCGACTCGAATCCGCGCAGGCCGGCGGCTTGCAGCAGTTCGCCTGCGCGCAGCGCGCGCGCGCGCGCTGCGACGCCGAACAATGCGGCGTGGAAACGGATGTTCTCCATCACCGTCAAGTCCTCGTACAGCCCGAAACGCTGCGGCATGTAGCTGAGCCCGAGCTTGGCGTCTTCCGGCTGCGCGCGGACGTCGACGCCGCCGACGACGATGTCGCCCGCATCGGCACGCAGCACGCCGGAGAGCATGCGCAAGGTGGTGGTCTTGCCGGCTCCGTCCGGCCCCACCAGCCCGAGGATCTCCCCGGATGCGACGTCGAACGACACGCCCTGCACGGCACGGGTGTCGCCGAAGCTGCGCGCCAGGTCGCGCACCCGCACCGCGGCGGGAATCGGGGTCTGCGCGTTCATCGGCCCGGCGGCAGCAGGTCCAGCGTGACTTCGGCCGGCATGCCCGGAAGCAGGTCGTGCGCCGGATTGTCGACGTCGATGCGCACGCGGTACACCAGCATGACGCGCTCGGCCCGCGTCTCGACGGTCTTCGGCGTGAATTCGGCCTGCGACGCGATGAATCCCACGCGTCCCGCCCAGACGTGGCCGGGAGCTCCGTCGGCGCGCACCTCGGCCGCCTCGCCCAGGCGGACGCGGCCGAGATCCTGCTCGTTGAGGTACGCACGCACCCAGACGTGGTCGAGATCGTCGAGGGTGAAGATGGCCACGCCGGGCCCGGCGAGTTCGCCCACCTCGGCCTCGCGCACCGCGAGCACGCCGGAGACCGGCGCCCTCAGCACCGTATACGCGACGGTCAGGCGATCGAGCGCGACCCGGGCCTGCGCCGCCCGCACGTTGGCCGAGGCCAGCGCGACGTTGTCGCCGGAGACGCGTTGCAGGGCCCGGTCGCGCGCCAGTGCTGCGGCCGACACGCGCGCGGCGGTCGACGCCTGGTCGGCTGCCTGCCGCGACGTCGCGCCGGCGGCGAACTGCCGCTGCGCGATCTGCCGATCGCTGCGCTTCTGCCGCAGGTCCGCGCGGTCCGCCGCGACCGTATTGCGCTGCGCGGCGAGATTGCCGCGCGCCACCTCGAGCTGGTCGCGCGCCACGTCGCGCGCCGCCGAGTCGATGCGAAGCTGGCGGCGGTAGACGCGATCGTCCAGCTTCGCCAGCACCGTTCCGGCGCGGACCTGCCGGCCTTCGTCGAACGGCAGCGCGGTGATGGTCCCCTGCACGTTGCTGAAACTCAGCATGCTTTCGTGGGCCTCGACGTTGCCGGTGAGCACGACGCGGCGCGCGGGTTCGCCGCGGCCGAGAAGAAGGTCGCGCAGCGGCGTCGACGCGATCAGCGCGGCCGCCGTCGCGGCGGCGAGCACGGCGAGCCCGAGGACGAGACGGCGGTTCACGGCGGATGGAAGCACATGCGGGGGGCGACGAACCAGCGCACTATCCGTCCAAATCGCGGCCTGCGGCTTGATCCAGACCCCCTTTGGACGCTCGCGCCGGGCGGCATCGCGCAGCCAGCGCCGTTCAGCGGCAGTTGAGAAACGCCGCGGGACGGCGTACAAAGCAGGCATGGCCGCGCGGCCGGCGCCTTGCGCGCTGCCGGCTCGCACGTCGGTTTGACCCAAGTCAACTCCTGGCGGGTTCACCGCCGCGCGGAGTCGGCGCAGGTGTACCTTCGACGCACCGCCGGCCAAGGGGGAGACACGTGCAAGCGACGAATACGGCCGACCCGGATTACTACCACCGGGTCATCGACTGCCAGTACGCCTGTCCGGCGCACACCCCGGTTCCGGAATACATCCGGCTCATCGGGCAGGGGCGCTACGCCGACGCCTACATGCTGAACTGGGTCTCCAACGTGTTCCCGGGGGTGCTCGGCCGCACCTGCGACCGTCCGTGCGAACCCGCCTGCAGGCGCGGCCGCGTCGAAGACGGCAACCGCGCGCGCCCGGAACCCGTGGCCATCTGCCGCCTCAAGCGCGTTGCCGCCGATTTCAAGGGCGATGTGCGCGCGCGCATGCCGGTCGCCGCAGCGCCCAACGGCCGCCGCGTGGCGTGCGTGGGCGCAGGCCCGGCGTCGCTGACCGTGGCGCGCGACCTCGCCCCGCTGGGCTACGCGGTGACGGTGTTCGACGGCGAAACCAAGTCCGGAGGCTTCATCCGTTCGCAGATCCCCCGCTTTCGACTCCCCGAGGACGTGATCGACGAGGAAGTCGGATTCATCCTCGGGCTCGGGGTGGAATTTCGCGGCGGCCAGCGCGTCGATTCGCTGCGCGCGCTGCTGGCGCAGGGCTGGGATGCGGTGTTCGTCGGCAGCGGCGCCCCGCGCGGACGCGATGTGCGCGTCCCCGGGCGCGACGAAGCGGCGCAGCACATCCACATCGGGATCGACTGGCTGGCCTCGGTGGCCTTCGGCCACGTCACGCGCATCGAAGGGCGCGTGCTGGTGCTCGGCGGAGGCAACACGGCCATGGATTGCTGCCGCTCGGCGCGCCGGCTCGGCGCCAGCGACGTGAAGGTCGTGGTGCGCAGCGGCTTCGACGAGATGAAGGCGTCGCCGTGGGAGAAGGAGGACGCCCTGCACGAGGGAATCCCGATTCTCAACAACCACGTCCCCAAACGCTTCGAGACCGACGGCGGCAAACTGTGCGCAATGGTGTTCGAGGTGGTCGAGGCGCGCTACGACGCGCAGGGCCGGCGCAGCCTGGTCCCGACCGGCCAGCCCGAGGTGCGCATCGCCTGCGACGCGGTGCTGATCGCGGTCGGCCAGGAAAACGCCTTCCCGTGGATCGAAGACGACTGCGGAATCGCCTTCGACCGCTGGGGCCTGCCGGTGCTCGGCGCCGGGACGTTCCAGTCCAGCGTGCCGCAGGTGTTCTTCGGCGGCGACGCCGCCTACGGCCCGAAGAACATCATCACCGCGGTCGCCCACGGCCACGAAGCCGCGGTGTCGATCGACCGTTTCCTGCACGGCGAGGATCCGCGACGGAGGCCGGCTCCAGGCACCACCCTGGTGTCGACCAAGATGGGAATCCACGAATGGAGCTACGACAACGCGGTGTCCGACGCGATGCGCGGCAAGGTGCCGTGGGCGAAGGCCGAGCTCGCGCTGGCCAGCATCCGCGTCGAGGTTGAGCTCGGCTTCGACGCCGCCGCCGCGTACCAGGAAGCCCAGCGCTGCCTGAACTGCGATGTGCAGACGGTGTTCAACCGCCAGGCGTGCATCGAATGCGACGCCTGCGTCGACGTCTGCCCGATGGACTGCCTGAGCATGGTCGACAACGCCGACGAGGACGCGCTGCGCCGGTCGCTGAAGGCCCCGGCGAGCAACGCGGCGCAGGCGCTGTTCGTCTCCGCCGCGCTGAAGACCGGGCGCGTCATGGTCAAGGACGAGGACGTCTGCCTGCACTGCGGGCTGTGCGCCGAGCGCTGCCCGACGGGGGCTTGGGACATGCAGAAGTTCCTGCTGCGCACCACCCAGGCGGGCGCGTCCTGCCGCGACGCGGGAATTCCCCCAGCCCGCCAGGAGGCCCTTGCATGAAACGCATCGAGGCGGTCAACGACTTCGTGGTCAAGTTCGCCAACGTCAACGGGTCGGGATCGGCATCGGCCAACGAACTGTTCGTCAAGGCGGTCCTGCGCATGGGGGTTCCGGTCAGCCCGCGCAACATCTTCCCCAGCAACATCCAGGGCATGCCGACCTGGTACGAGGCCCGCATCAGCGAGCAGGGCTACCTCGGGCGACGCGGCGGCGTGGACATGATGGTGGCGATGAACCCGCAGACCTGGGACGCCGACGTGGCCGAGATCAGCCCCGGCGGTTACCTGCTGTACGACAGCACGCGCCCGGTCGAGCGCGCCGCGCTGCGCCAGGACGTCGCGCTCATCGGCGTTCCGCTGACCGACATGGTCAACGCCGCCTACGCCGACCCGCGCCAGCGCCAGCTGTTCAAGAACATCGTCTACGTCGGTGCGCTGTCGTGGCTGCTCGGCGCCGAACCCGAGGTGTTCGAGACCCTGTTCGCCGAGCAGTACCGCGGCAAGGAGGCGCTGCTCGAGGCCAACCTGAAGTCGCTGCGCATGGGCCGGGAGTACGTCGCCAGCCAGCTGCAGCAGCCGCTGGGGCTTCAGGTGCGCCGCGCCGATCGCGTGGGCGCACGCATCTTCACCGACGGCAACAGCGCGACCGCGCTCGGGCTGGTCTACGGCGGGGCCACGGTCGCCGCCTGGTACCCGATCACGCCGTCGACCTCGATCCCCGAGAGCTTCCAGAAATACTGCGACACGTTCCGCGTCGACCCGCGCAGCGGCAAGAGCACGGTCGCCGTGGTGCAGGCCGAGGACGAACTGGCGTCGATCGGCATGGTGGTCGGCGCCGGCTGGAACGAAGCGCGCGCCTTCACCGCCACTTCGGGCCCGGGAATCTCGCTCATGACCGAGTTCATCGGTCTGGCCTATTTCGCCGAGATCCCGGTGACCATCGTCGACGTGCAGCGTGGCGGGCCGTCGACCGGGATGCCCACGCGCACCCAGCAGTCCGACCTGCTGTCGTGCGCCTACGCCTCGCACGGCGACACCAGGCACGTGCTGCTCTTCCCCGAGGATCCGCACGAATGCTTCGACCATGCCGCGGCCGCGCTCGACCTCGCCGACCGCCTGCAGACGCCGGTGTTCGTCATGAGCGACCTCGACATCGGCATGAACCACCGGCTGTGCGAGCCTTTCGCCTGGGATGAAGGCCGCGACTACGACCGTGGCAAGGTGATGCGCGCCGAGGATCTCGAAGCCGGGCGCGACTTCGGGCGCTACAAGGACGTCGACGGCGACGGCATCCCGTGGCGCACCCTGCCCGGAACGCATCCGCGCCTGGGCAGCTATTTCACCCGCGGCACCACCCGCGACCCCTACGCACGCTACTCCGAGCGCGGGCCCGACTACATCTACAACATGGAGCGCCTGCTGCGCAAGTTCCGCACAGCGGCGGCGCTGGTGCCGCAGCCGGTGCTGCGGCGCGCCGCGCAGCCCGCGCGCCAGGGGGTGCTGTACTTCGGCTCGACCGCTCCGGCGATGGCCGAGGCGCTGGACGTGCTGCAGGCGCGCGGAATCCACCTCGACGCGATGCGGCTGCGCGCGTTTCCGTTCGCCGACTCGGTGCAGTCCTTCATCGAAGCCCACGACCAGGTGTTCGTCGTCGAACAGAACCGAGACGGCCAGATGCAGATGCTGCTGGTCAACGAACTGCAGGTCGACCCCTCGCGCCTGCCGAAGGTCCTGCACTACGACGGCACGCCGATCACCGCGCGCTTCATCGTCGAGGCCATCGAAGGCCTGCTGCGCCCGCAAACCGGCCACCAGGAGGCCGCCTGATGACCTACCTCGCCAAGCCCACGCTGCACCACCCGAGCCTGACCCGGAACAAGGTCGGCTACACCCGGCGCGACTACGAAGGCCGGGTGTCGACGCTGTGCGCCGGCTGCGGCCACGACTCGATCTCGGCGGCCATCGTGCAGGCCTGCTGGGAGCTCGACATCGAGCCGCACCGCGTCGCCAAACTGTCGGGAATCGGCTGCAGTTCCAAGACTCCGGACTACTTCCTCGGCGCCTCGCACGGTTTCAACACCGTGCACGGCCGCATGCCTTCGGTGCTCACCGGGGCCAACCTGGCCAACCGCGCGCTCATCTACCTCGGCGTCTCGGGCGACGGCGACTCGGCGTCGATCGGACTCGGGCAATTCGCCAACGCCATGCGCCGCGGCGTGCGCATGGCCTACCTGGTGGAGAACAACGGCGTCTACGGCCTGACCAAGGGGCAGTTCTCGGCCACCGCCGACCGCGGGTCCAGGGGCAAGCGCGGAACGGTCAACCGCGACAACCCGGTCGACCTCGTCGGGCTGGCGCTGCAGCTTGGGGCGACTTACGTCGCGCGCAGCTTCTCCGGCGACAAGGCGCAGCTGGTGCCGCTGATCAAGGGCGCGATCGAGCACGGCG
>JAJZHS010000325.1 GCA_021798395.1 Pseudomonadota bacterium | reverse complement strand
CTGCCGGCGCAGCGGCGCCAGGCGCTGGGCATACTCGCGCGCGGCTTCCGGGTCGTGGATCGAGCACGGGCCGATGACCAGCAGCAGGCGGTCGTCGTCGCCGCGCACGATGCGGTGCACGGCGCGCCGGGTGTCGTCGACCAGGCGCTCGACCGCGGTGCCGGCGATCGGGAAGAATCGGATCAGGTGTTCCGGGGGAGGCAGCGGCATGACGTCCCTGACGCGCTGGTCATCGGTGGAAGATGTCTTCTCGGACTGCGCGCGACGCCAGTCGGCGACGCTGGGCGGCTTCGGGGTCATGCTCTGGGCTCCTGGATGGGCGATGCGGGACTGGAAAAAAAAACCGCCGGACTGGGCCGGCGGTTCTTTCGGGATTCGTTCGTTCAGGCTGTCGACCGCCCTCTCCCTCCGCCGATGCGGTGCGAGAACCAAAAGTAGAAAAAAGCGAAAGAGGGCATCGTGGTTGCAGCGGGTCGAACGCGCAGTGTACGCGCGCATGCTGCGCCGCGGCAACCACGACCGCGGCGTGCGCGCAACGGCGCGACGCTCAGCTGCGGCGCGGCCACATGCGGCGCATCAGGTCGTCGCGCACGATGAACTGGTGCTGCAGCGCGGCCAGCACGTGCAGGCCGATCAGGCCGAGCAGGCCGTAGGCGACGACCTGGTGCACGTCGCCGGCGGCGCGCGCCCAGCCGGCGCCCTGCGCGGCCAGCGCCGGAAGCGACACCAGCCCGGCCAGCTGCACGCTCCAGCCGCGCGCCGAGGCATTGGCCCAGCCCAGCAACGGCAGGGCGATGAAACCCACGTACAGCAGCCCGTGCACCGCGTGCGCGGCGCGCAGCTGCCAGCGCGGCGCCGGCAGCATGGCCGGCGCGCCGCCGATCACCCGCCAGACGATGCGCAACGCCATCAGCGCCAGGATGGTGGTGCCGACGCCGACGTGCCACGCCACCAGGCCGACCGGCTGCGTACCGCGACGGATGCCTGGCATCAGCCACGCCAGAACGAATTCCAGCGCGATCAGCAGCACGATCAGCCAGTGCAGCGCGCGCGCGGGAGCGTTGTAGGCGGCGGGTTGGAACATGCGGGTCCTCCTCGGTTGACGGTTCGAATCAGGCGGTGCCGCCGACCGTCATGCGGTCGATGCGCAAAGTGGGCTGGCCGACTCCGACGGGAACGCTCTGGCCTTCCTTGCCGCAGGTGCCGACTCCCGGGTCGAGCGCGAGGTCGCGCCCGATCAGGCTGACGTGGGTCAGCGCGTCGGGGCCGTTGCCGATCAGGGTGGCGCCCTTGACCGGATATTGCAGCTTGCCGTGCTCGACCCACCAGGCCTCGCTGGCCGAGAAAACGAACTTGCCGCTGGTGATGTCGACCTGGCCGCCGCCGAAATTGACCGCGTACAGGCCGCGATCGAGGCTGGCGATGATTTCCTGCGGGTCGCGGTCGCCGGCGAGCATGTAGGTATTGGTCATCCGCGGCAATGGAACACAAGCGTAGCTTTCGCGACGAGCATTTCCGGTGATCCCGCGCTTCATCAGGCGCGCATTCAGCGTGTCCTGCATGTAATCGACCAGGATGCCGTCCTCGATCAACACCGTCCGGTTGGTCGCGTTGCCCTCGTCGTCGATGTTCAGCGAGCCGCGCCGGCCAGGCAGCGTGCCGTCGTCGAGCACGGTGACGCCGCGCGCGGCCACCTGCTGGCCCAGGCGCCCGGCGAAGGCGCTCGAACCCTTGCGGTTGAAGTCGCCCTCCAGGCCGTGCCCGATCGCTTCGTGCAGCAGGATCCCGGGCCAGCCGCTGCCCAGCACCACGCTCATTTCGCCGGCCGGAGCCGGGCGCGCGTCGAGATTCAGCAGCGCCTGGCGCACCGCTTCGTCGACGTGCACGCGCACCGCGGCCTCGTCGAACAGGCTCAGCGCATGGCGCCCGCCGCCGCCCGAGGATCCGGTCTCGCGCCGCCCGCCCTGCTCGGCGATGACGGTGACGTTGAAGCGCACCAGCGGGCGCACGTCGGCAGCCAGCCGGCCGTCCGAGCGCAGCACCAGGACGACGTCGTACTCGCCCGACAGGCTGGCCATGACCTGCACCACGCGCGGGTCCTTGGCGCGCGCCAGGCGGTCGGCGCGCTGCAGCAGGTCGACCTTGGCCGCCGAGTCGAGCGCCGGCAGCGGGTCGAGCGGGTCGTACAGCCGGTGCGGCCCCGGAGCGTGCGCCGCGGTGCCCAGGCGCACGCGGCCGCGACCCTGGCGCGCGATGCCGCGCACGGTCGCGGCGGCTTCCATCAGCCGCGCCGGCGAAATGTCGTCCGAATACGCGAACGCGGTCTTGTCGCCTTCGATGGCGCGGATGCCGAAGCCCTGCTCGATGCCGAAGCTGCCGCTCTTGACCTTGCCCTCTTCGAGACTCCAACCCTCGGAGCGGGTGTACTGCAGATAGACGTCGGCGTAGTCGAGGCGGTGCTCGAACGCGCTGGCCAGCGCGCGCTGCAGCAGCGCCTCGTCGAGGCCGTACGGAGTCAGCAGAAGACGCCGCGCCTCGTCCAGGCGCAGCGTCGCGGGTGCGGTGGCGGTGTCCATGGGTCCATTGTAGGAACTACCGGCGACGGCCGCGAAACCCCTCGCCGCACACGGAGGCACCGAGCCGCCGGTGCGGGACATCCTGCGTCGACGGGATCCGCGACCCAGCGCCGCTACGCCGCGCTCTCCGCCACCCAGTCGCCCGACTTGCCGCCGTGCTTTTCCAGCAGCCGCACGTCGGTGATGACCATGCCGCGGTCGACCGCCTTGCACATGTCGTAAATGGTCAGCAGGGCGACCTGCACCGCAGTCAGCGCCTCCATCTCGACTCCGGTGCGCCCGCGCGTTTCGGCGCGCGCGCGGCAATGCACGGCCGCGGCCTCGGCGTCGATCTCGAACTCGACCGCCACCCGGGTCAGCGCGATCGGGTGACACAGCGGGATCAGCTCGGCGGTGCGCTTGGCACCCATGATGCCGGCGATCCGCGCCACGCCGAGCACGTCGCCCTTGGCCGCGCTGCCTTCGGCGACGCGCTGCAGCGTGGCCGCAAGCATGCGGATGCTGCCCGCGGCCCGCGCCACGCGAAGCGTCTCGTCCTTCGCGCCGACGTCGACCATGTGCGCCTGGCCGGCGGAGTCGAAATGCGTCAGCTCAGTCATCGAGCGCTCCGACGCACTCGGCGATGGCGTCGCGCAGGCGGCGCGCTTCGTCGCGCGCCGCGTTGGC
>JAJZHS010000324.1 GCA_021798395.1 Pseudomonadota bacterium | reverse complement strand
CCAGCGTGCCCAGCCTGGCCGACGTCGCGCTGCTGCTCGGCGACGCGATGCGCGAGGTGCGCGCGCGCGACGAACCCTACCTGAAGGCCGGCGGCATCGACGCCAGCGCGTCCTTCCTGCTCGGCGGGCAGATCCGCGGCGAGCGCCAGCGCCTGTTCCTGGTCTATTCGGAAGGCAACTCGATCGAGGCCACCGCCGAGACGCCGTTCCTGCAGACCGGCGAAGTCAAATACGGCAAGCCGATCCTCGACCGCGTGATCCGCCCCGAAGTCAGCCTGCTCGATGCCACCAAGTGCGTGCTGGTCAGCTTCGACTCCACGATGCGCAGCAACGTCAGCGTCGGCCTGCCGATCGACCTGCTGCTGCTGCCGCGCGAGCGCCACGCCGCCGACCTGCGCTACCGCATCGACGAACACGACGCCTACTGGCGTGAGCTGTCCGAGCGCTGGGCCGCCGGCGTGCGCCGCGTGTTCGCCGACCTGCCGCCGCCGCAGTGGTACCCGCAAGCGCAGCAGTGACGCGTCGCGGCGACGCGCGCGACGCCGTACGCTGCGGGAACTTCGGGCCGCGTCGGCGCGTCTGAGCCGAAGTGCCAAGCGTTCGCGGCGCACGCGCATGACAGCCTGCCAGGAGCCGGCGCGCCAGGAGCGGGCGTGGCGAACGGGGCCCATCCCATGCTCGAGGACAGCTGCAGCGTCGTCTCGCGCCTGCCGCGCCGGGTCTGGCGCGGGGTCTGCGTCGCGGCGTTGCTGGCGATCGCTTGCTGGGCCTACGCGCCGACCGGCATCCGCATCGCGTTGCGCAGCTATACGCCCAGCGAAGTCGCGCTGCTGCGTTTCCTCGTTGCCTCGTTGATGTTCTTGGGTGTTGCGTCGGCGAAGGGCGTGGCGCGAGTCCGACCCGGTGATCTCGGCTGGATTGCAAGCCTGGCCTGGTTCGGCGTCGCCGCGCACCACCTGGCGCTGAACCAGGGACAGCAATCGGTCAGCGCCGGGGCGGCCAGCTGTCTGGCGCAAACGGCGCCGATCTTCAACAGCCTGCTAGACCCGTGTTGGGCGAGGCCGTCACCACGAGGCACTGGGCTTGCGTGCTGCTCGGTCTCGGCGGCGCGGCGGTGATCATCGGCGGATCGAGCGAGCTTTCCGCCTCATGGTTCGGCGGCGCGCTCGTCCTGCTGGCGGCGTCGAGCTGGGGCGTGTATTTCACGCTGCAGCGGAAAGCCGCCTGGCGCATGGACGCGGTGAGCGTGTCCTGCTACACGATCTGGGCCGGCACCTTGATGCTGATTCCATTCGGCTGGCAGGGGCTTGGCGATCGCCTGGCGCGCGCGTCGATGAGCTCCGACCTGGCGATCATCGCGCTGGGCATCTTCCCCAGCGCGGTGGCCTATGTCGCCTGGAGCCACGTGCTGCGCCACGTCGAGGCGAGCCGCGCCAGTCCGCTGCTGTTCGCGATCCCGCCGCTCGCGATGCTGATCGCGCTGGCGGTGCTGCACGAGATGCCTGGCCCGGAGTTGCTGCTCGGCGGGGCCCTGATCGCCGGCGGCATCGTGCTGCTGCCGAAGCGGCGCAGCGGCACATCGCCTTAGCGCGGAGGCGCAGCGCGTAGCGGAGCAGGCGAATCGACGAGGCGCCGCAGCGCCGAGCGCATGGCCGTGGCGCCGACGGCCGCGCCGAGGGCACCAGGTAGCAGCCAGATCCAACCGTAAAGTGTGACCGGCAGGCTCTCGAGCGCGACAGCGTCGAGTACGCAGGCGGCCAGACTCCCCCAACCCATCGCGGTGGTGGTCGCGCCAAGCGCCTGGCCTACATGCTGCCGCGCGACGACGCGGCCGAGCAAGGGATCCAGACTGGGCAGCGCCAGCATCTGACTGATGGCGAAGCCCAGCGCGAGCGCGCCGACGGCTAACCCTGCGCGGCTAGGCGGTATGGCGCCGAATGCCGCGCAGCCCGATGCTGCGGCCAGCACGCCATAGAAATATGCGTTTGCCAGGTGCCGTGGCGTGAACGCGCGCATCGCACTGCCCGCAACCGGCAACAGCGCGCCCAGCGCAACGGCTTGGGTACAGAAGAACACAGCGGTGTAAGCGTCGTCGTGCAAGCGCCTCGCGCAGTCGATCGCCAACACCAGGATCACGGTCGTCGTCAGGTAGCCGACCAAGGCCGAACTCCAGAGGAAGGGCTGCAGTGGCATTCGGGACCTCACGCCGGGGCGGCTGATGCCATGCTCGATCGCGGGCTCGCAGGGGCGAGATGGCTCATCCGGCGGCATCGTCACGCTGCGCAGGCTCAAGGCGACCGCTGCCGCGACGTGCAGCGCGCACGCTATGGCGAGCAACCACGCTGCGGCATCACGAGCCAGCATGACGCCGGCCATCGCGCCGCCGGCGAACGTTCCCAAATTGAACGACGCGCTGAGCAGCGAGAAACAGAACGTCGATTCGTGCTCGCCAACGCGGCGCAGCAACTCGGCGCGAAGCACGACCCAGAACGCGGCGCCGGCCACGCATAGGCCGCCGCAAGCCAGCAGCGCGATGCGCCAGTCGCCGCGCGTCGCGAGCAGTGCACAGCTCGAAGCAGCAACGACCGTCGCGCCGCGCGCGAGCCGCAGATCGGGCCAGCGATCGGCGAGCCGACCAAAGGGCTGGGCGAACAGTCGACTGCCGACCACGACCAATCCGGCGAGCGCCACGGCAGCGACCGCGGAAAGACCGAATTCGCCGGTCAGCCGCAGCACCAGGTAGGGCTCGACCATCAGCGTCCCGGCGGCTCCGAGCAGGCGAGCAACAAGCAGAGGCATGATGCGCCAAATGGTCTCGGATGTATTGAAAGCATGCAGCCCCATCAGTGCGCTCTGTCGTCATGGTTTGGCGCCGCTGGCCTGGCGCTGCTGCGCGGTTAGGCGATGTGCACACAGACGCCAGGGTGAAGTGCAGATGACCGAAGCGAAAGAGACCACACTTCTGCGCGGCGCGATGTGCGCTTTGAGGCATCAGTCTTGTGATCAGCCGCAAGTCTGCGAGTTCACCCGCAGTCGCGTCAAAATGTGTCGATATGTGCGTCGCGATGCATCATGGGAGCGCTGCCCGCAAGCCTTAGCGCACTGACCGCCGCCGCGACACGTACCGCCGATCGCTGAAATAATGGACCTGATCGACAAGAACGCGAACAGGGAGCAGCGCGATGCATCAGGGCCCGAATCTGCGTACGCCGCGGCTGGCCGGCGGCACGCCCGACGAACTGC
>JAJZHS010000030.1 GCA_021798395.1 Pseudomonadota bacterium | reverse complement strand
TGGCGCGCGAGGTCGTCGGCGCCGACGACTTCATCGAGGTCTACGTCGACACGCCGCTGGCAGTGTGCGAGCAGCGCGACGTCAAGGGCCTGTATCGCAAGGCTCGCGCCGGACAGATTCCGAACATGACCGGGATCAACAGCCCGTATGAAGCGCCGACAAGTCCGGATTGGGTCGCGAATGGGGTGTCCGGGGATATCGCGGCGACGGTCGCGCAACTCGTCGACCGGGTGGTGGCGCGCCGGGCAGGCGACGTCAAAGGTTAGTCCACCCTCAACGCACCCGCCACTGCACGACCTGATTGATGCTGGCGCCGGTGAACAGCAGCGGGTTCATCGGTGAACTGGCTTGCTGGGTGCCGCCGTACACCGGCAGTGAACTGCCGCCGATCGACAGGTTCGGCGTATACGCCTGGCCTTGGCCGAGGTCGAGGTTGCCGGTCAGATAGTTGCCGTTCTGCGTGATGGTGTTGCTCGGGAACGCGCCGCTCGACAGCGCGAAGAAGTCGTAAAAGCCCTCGCCGTTGGGATTGCAGCTCGACGCCGTGTTGCTCGGCGGTGGTACGTAGGCCGGCACGACGAGCACGCCGTTGACGACGCGCGGCGCGTCGGAAATGATCGCGTTGGCCTGCAGCGATGCCGGCGTGGTCGACGACGAGGCCAGCTTCGACCAGCTCGAGCCGCCCCACGTGTAGGCGGCGCCCGCACCGCTGGCCCACAGCGGGCTCCAGCCGGTGTTGCCGATGCCGAACACCGTGATCATGCTGGTGCTGGTCGTGCTGTTGGTGCTGACCGCCCACAGGTAGGGCAGGTTCTTCACCGTCTGCGTGCCGATGTAGATCACCGGTTGGCTGTCCTCGGTGGTGCCCAGCGACGTGACGTTGCCGACGTCGACGCTGGCCGAGCCGCTGAACGAGGTTACGTAGATCGTTCCGCTGCCATTGCCGAAGTACAGCTCCCCGCCGCTGGGGTCGTAGTCAAGCGCGCTGGTCACGAGGCCGACGCTCTTGGGCAGCGTGGCGCTGCTCGAGGCGCCGGTGGCGACGTTGAACTCGACCAGCGTGCTGCTGCTCGAGTCGTTGACGATGAACGCCGCGTACTGGCTGCCGCCGATGTTGCCGATCACCGGAGCCTGACGCTGCGGATACCCGGTCGTGCCTGCAGGCAGTGCCTGGGTATTGCTGGGCATCGAGCTGACCTTGGGCATGAAGGTGGTGACGACTTTCGACGGATTGCCGCTGGAGTCCAGCGCGAGGTCGTACCAGAGCGTGCCACCCTGGGCGCTGCCGACGATGTAAGTGCCCCAGGTCGTGTTGCCGCCGGCGGTCGTCTGTGCATCGACCACGGCGAACTTGCCGGCGAAGTTGTCGGCGTAAGGGAAACTCGAATAGTTCTGCAACTGGGGGAGGAAGCTGCGCGGCATCCAGCCCCAGCGCAGGGCGCCGGTGGAGGCGTCGATCGAATACAGGAAGCCGTCGTCGTTGCTGAACAGCAGCGCGGTCGGGCGCGTCTTCTCGGTCGTCGCGTAGCTCAGGTAATTGGGCAGCAGCGCGTCGGCGGCGCTGGACGGGGGGCTGAGCAGCGTGGCGTAGTCGCCGGTGCCGAATGCGTCGAGCACCGAGCCGGCGGCGCGCGTACCCAGGTAGGGCTGCGAGCAGCCGCTGGGCGCCGCCGTATTCGGGTCGACGGTGTAGGCGACGATGTTCGACACAGCGGGCACGCAGGTCGTCTTGCTCAGCGCGAACGCTGCGCTATTGCTGCTGGCCAGCGTGGCCAGCGTCGCAATCGCCGAGCCGTTCGACGCGGTCGACTTCAGCGTGCTCGAACTGCGCGTGCTGTTCTTGCTCATCAGCGCGCCGGCTTCCCACGACGACGTGGTCGACGCGGTTCCGCTGGACGTGAGCGCGTAGGCGTTGAGGTAGCCCTGCACCGGGCTCTGGTTGCTGCTCAGCGTGTAGAGAAATCCGTTCGAGCTGACGGTCAGCGGCGCCACCGGAGCGCCGATGGTGCGCGCCGCCGGCGTCGCCTCGAAGCAGGTGATCTCGTGCACATTGGTGCCGCCACCGGTCGACGCGCCGAAGCCGTAATAAAACGCGCTGGGCATCGGGCCGTTCGACGTCGAGATGTCGAGCTGGTTGATGACCTGGGTGTAGCCGGTGTTGTTGTAGTTGTACCAGAAGCTCAACAGCCCGCCGGGGCTGATCACGAGCTTGTACGTGATCGGCTTGGCCGCGAAGCGCGTGGCGCTGACGTTGTGGCTGCTGTCTTCCTGGTTCGAGATCGGCTGGGTCGACGGCAGGATGGTGTACGCATTGGCGCCAGTGGCCGGGTTGGTGAAAATCCCCGCGTAATCGGGAATGTTGTATGTTTTCCCGCCGTATTTGTAGCTGCCGCCGTTGGCGCACACGTTCGCCACGTCTGTGTTGGTCGCGTTCGGGTTGATCATTTGCAGCACCGGCAAAGTCACCGCGCCGTAGCCGCGCAGGCCGATTTCGCCGGGGTTGCGTCCGTTGTTCGACCAGTTGCGCAAGCCCAGGTACTGGTCGATTCCGGTTGCGGTGTTGTCGATCGAGTTCAGGTAGTTGCCGAACTCGTCGATGCCCAACCCGAGGTAGCCGCCGGGCATGCCGTCGCTGGGGCTCTTGCCGTTCGCGCAGCTGTAGCCCAGGCTGCCGCCGAAGGCGCCGATCGACGCGGAAGTCGGGTTCCAGATCTGGTAGTAAGGATATTTCGAGCTCAGCGTGCCGTAGCTCGACCCGTCGGCCGGCGGCCCGCCGTTCATCAGATAGAAAGCGATGCCGTCGGCGCCGCTGTCGGTGATCCCGTTGTAGTACGCGTTGCCGCCGTAGGTGTAGGTCGTGAAAGTGACCTGGATGCCCTGCGTCGACGGGAACGGCGTCGCGGCGATGATGGCCCCGGTCTCTTGGATACTTTGCGTACCGCCGTTGGTCAGTCGCAGCGCGCCCTTGCCGATCGGATCGGCGGTACCGCTGCCGCTGCCCAGGCCGACCAGCGGCAATTGGGAGCTGGTGTTGGTCGGATTGGTTCCGCCGTTACTTTTGCTGAAGTAATACGGATCGCCGACGCAGGGCGGGATGCCGATGCCGTTGGCAATCGCCGGCGTCGATGAATCGCCCGCGGTCAGGCACGCGCCGCCTTGCGCGTACCAGGAATTGGTCACGCTGTCGCCGGTGAAGTTTTCCTGCACGATGACCTGCGCCGAGGCCAGCTCGAGGCCGCTCAGCGCCAGCAGCGCGGCGCCGAGCAGCAGCCGGAGGTTGCGCGGGCGAACAAAGGACTGTGGTTTCATCGCGGCCCCTCACTGCACCAGGCAGAGCTTGTAGAGCGATTCGGTATCGACCGCCACGTTGGTTCGTGAGTCGACCGTGTGCACCCAGATGTCGTAGTAACGCGCGACCAGCCCTTGCGTGTCGCCGCACGCGCTGCTGTCGCTGCGACCGGTCGGCTGCACGAAGGCCCAGGCCTGCTGCGTCGCGCCGTTGGGCAGGCCGGCGCTGCCGTTGTTCGAACTGACTTGTGCGCAGGTATCGGTCGACGTCGGCGACGCAATGCATGTCACCCAATAACCGGGGTTCGGCGCGGCGCTGAGCGCGGTCGACAGGAACCACGCCTTGCCGCTGGCCGCCGTTTCGAGCAGTTGGCCGGGGCTGTTCTGCGACGTCTGGGTGATCTGGTCGGCCACCCACTGCAATGCCAGGTCGCTCGCCTGCGTGTTCTTCTGCCGCTGGCTGAACGCGTCAGTCAGCGACGTGTCGGTGAGCGCACCGCGGAACGTGAACAGCGCGCCGAGAAACATCAGCAGCAGCGCGATCAGCACGACGAACAGCACCGAGCCTGTCTGGCTGGTGCACATGGATCGCCGTGAAGTTGCATGACGCATCGCGATGTCCTTCGGTTCAACCCTCGCCACTTTCCGAGGTGCTGGTCGACGTGCTCGTCGAGGTGCTGGTGGACGTGCTGGTCGAGGTGCTGCTGCCCGAACCGCTGCCGCCGGTCCCCGATGCCGAGTTGGCGGTGACGTTGCGCAGCCAGACCTGGGTCACGTAGACCGCGAAATGGTCGTGGGCCTCGGCCGCGCTCCGCGTGTAATCGACGAAGGCGTCGGGCGCGACGAGCCCGCTGCCTGGCTGCGGCACCGCGATCGTCTTCGGCGCGGTGTACTGCGGGTCGGCCTGCAGCGTGCGCATGACCAGCGCCAGCGCGACTTTGACCAGTTGGTCGGTGGGGCCCACGTCGCCCCAGGTCTTCCACGTCGGCGCGGTCTGACCGATCGTCGCGTTCGCCGGGATGACGCCGAACAGAGCCTGCAGGCTCACGGCCCCCGGGGCGATGGCCTGCTGCGAAATCAGTGCGTCGCTCATGGCGTCGTAGGTCGAGCGCTGCAGCACTGGAAACGTCTGCCCGCTGCTCTTGTTGATCCAGTATTGCTGGAGTTCGAGCAGCCCGCTCGAGCTGCCCAGGTCGATCAGCTGCGAGTGGATCAGGTTGCCGTTGGACAGCGAGCCGAACTCCGCCGGAATCTGCGCGGCATAGCCCGTGTACCCGATCGATGGCATCAGCGAGCTCGGCGAGCTCTTGATGTAGGTGGCGCCCTGGCCGGTGCTCGCGTTGTTGTTGACGATCGGGATGCGCAGGCAGACGATGCCACCGTTCATCGGCACCGCCAGATAAGCGATGTCGCCGATGTTCAGCGCTTGGCTGCCGATCAACTGATTGGTCGAAATCGGCAACTGGGTGCTGTTCATCGCGCCCTGGCCGTTGCCCGATTGCGTCGTGCCGAACTGCACGACCGACAGCGGCGGCATCGAGTTGGCGACGAACTGCGGAATGCTCGGAGCCGAGGTCATCATCAGTGCTTGCTGAGCGTAGCCGCTGCCGTAGCCCGGCGCGGTGCTTTGCAGCGGGATGGCGGTGCCGCTGGCCTGCGATGCGGCCCAAACCGGGGCCTGCGTTGTATAGCCGCTCTGCTTTGAGTTGTAGGTCAGCGTGAGCTGGCAGTGTGGCTGCGCGATGCTGAGCATGAAGCCGGCGCTTTGCAGGTCGCGCGTCAGCAACGTCAGCGCGGCTCGCGCGTTGTCGTTCATCTGCGCCAGCGTGCCGTTGTTGGCGTCCTGGCGAAAGCCGAACCCCAGCGTGATGAACACGACCAGGCCGAGGATCGCGCTGATGGTCAGCGCGACCAGCAGCTCGACCAGGGTCAGGCCGCGCGCTCGCTTACTGGATGCCGATCTGTCCATGGAATACTTGAGAGCGTTTGGTCGAACCCTGGGTCCAGCCGAGCGTGAGCTGAACACCGCAGCTGCTGGTGCTGCACGCCGTGCCATTGGCGTTGTTCTGTGCGGCGATGGACACCGTCAGCCCAGGAATCAGCTGGGCGTATTGCGAATACCAACCGCTCAGCGAGGTCGTCGGCATCGAGCTGGCTTGCGCGGCGCTGCTGACGGTGACAGGAAGCACAGAAGGATTGGCGCCGAGAATCGCGAACAGCGCATCGGCCGCCATTTGCACGCCGCTGACCGTGCCGTTGGTATACGGCTGCGGCGCGGTGCGCGCGTACAGCGCCGACACGCCGAGCATGCCCAACGAGAAGATCAACAGTGCGATCAGCACTTCAAGCAGGCCGAAGCCACGCTGTCGCAGGCGGTCAGGACGCATATTGTGGCCCCCACAAGATGACGCCCGAGCCGTAGATGTAAATCGTCGACGGTTGCGTCGGGTTGCCGGCCAGCGTGAACGTGATCGTGTTCGACGCATTCGACGTGCCGCTGCTGATGTCGACCATGCCCAGGTTGTTGTAGCTCAGTGCAAGGTTGCTGCCGCTCATGCCCGAGCAACTCGCCCCCTTGAATTCGGCGCCGACTTGCTGCGTCGTCAGCGAGTGTGCGGTGTCGGTGGTTCCGGTGGTGCTCGCGGTCCAGCTGATCTTGGTGTCCCAACTGCAGTCGCCGTTGAGGGTGATCGTTGCCACCGTCGCGCCGGCCAGCGCCTGCGCCCGGGTCCAGGACGCATCCTGCACAAAGGTTTCGGACAGCGAGACTGCGCGGCGCGCGGCGACCGCGCTGAGCAGGTTGGGCAGCGCCAGGCTCGCGAGCAGCGCGACGATCAAAATCGTCACGAGCAATTCGAGCAGCGTGAATCCGGCGCGACGCCGCGACCACTTGCCTATTTGAGCTGACGCACCCGTTGACATGGTCGTGCGATTTCGAGAATCCCAAGTGCGAATGACCGGTCGGCGCAACCCCGCGCTTGCTGGGATACGCGCCGTTGCGCACAATCATAGCGTTGCAAACATGGTTTGAAGGGGTTTTTCGGGAATGGCGCAGGATCGCGCTCGGCGGGAGATTACGATGGCGTGCCTGGATACGACAGATACGGGAACCTCCCAGATGCGACGCGCTGACCCTGGATACGCTGCCGATCGACACCATGTCCCGTGCCGCGACACGTTCGCGGCGGCATCCCGGCTGGTGCCGCGAGCGGCGGCAGCCGGGTTCACGCTGATCGAATTGCTGATTGTCGTGCTGGTCGTCGCCATATTGGCTGCGGTTGCCTTGCCGGCCTACAACAATTACGCGTTGCGTGGTTACATCAACACGGCGCAGGCGGCATTGTTGGCGCAGGCTCAAAGCATGGCGCAATACGCGCAGGATCATGCCACTTACGTCGGTTCATGCGCGAATCCGCCGGTGGTCAACAATTTCTCGATCGCTTGCAGTAATCTGTCGCAGACGACGTATACGCTGACGGCGTCGGGCAGCGGGCCGGCCGCGGGGTTCACCTTCACGCTCGACGCATCCGGCGCGAGGCAGACCACCGCGGCGGCGCGGGGGTGGAGTACGAGCAGCAGCTGTTGGATCACCGACAAGTCCGGGGACTGCGCGGCACCGTGAACCCGGCGCGAGCACGGAGAACGCCATGAATACCGGCAGCCCCGCATTTTCCACCCGCGCCACCGACGGCGACGCCGCCGCCGAGGCGCAGCGCATCGCGCAGCGCCTCGACGCGCGGCTGGCCGAGCTGCCGGTGCTGCCGAGCATGCTGGTGCAGCTGGCAGCGCTCGATTCCGAACAGCCGGATTACTTCGACCGCGTGCTCGCGCTGGTCAACGCCGATCCTGGCTTCGCGGTGCGGCTGCTGCGCCTGGCCAATGCTGCCGGACAGCAGAGCGGGCAGACCGCGCGCGCGATCGAGTCGACGACCGCGGCGCTGATCAAGGTCGGCGCGCGCGCCGCGGTGGAGCTGATGCTGACCTCGCACGCGGCCAAGGTTTTTCCGGCGCGCAGCGACTGGCAGCGCGACCTGTGGATGCATTCGATCCTGGCGGCGTACTTCATGCGCCGGCTGGCTCCGTTCGTGACCGACTATCCGATCGACATGAACGAGGCCTATCTCGCCGGGCTGCTGCACGACATCGGGCGCTTCCTGCTGTTTCTCGAGGCACCCGAGCCGTTCCGCGAAGTCGGCGAGGCCGACTGGAACACGCCGCAGGCGCTGAGCCAGGCCGAGCAGAGCTGCTGCGGCTACACCCACGCCGAGCTCGGCGCCATGGCGCTGCGTCGCTGGGGCATGGCGGAGTCGCTGGTGGTGGTCGCGCGCGATCACCACGGCGGCGAAGCCGCCGCGTACAGCGGCCAGCAGCGCGCGCTGCTGGCGCTGCTGCGCGACGTCGACTGGCTGGCCTTGCGCGTCGCGCGCGACGGCCTCGACTGGTTCGAGCAGCCGCTCGACACGATCGACGCGCAGCTCTCGGGGCAGATGGCCAGCCACTACCGCGGCGACCTGACGCACCGGCTCAACGTGCTGCGCCAGGCCGCCCGCGAAGCGCGCCAGCTGGCCGCGGCGCTGGGCGTGGGCTGGGACTCCGGCGTCAGCGAGGGCGCACCGTCAGCACCCGCGTGAGCGGGGTGTCGTTGACGCGGGTGCCGGCACGCACCGCGCTGACGACGAAGGCCTGCGGGTGGCCCCGCACTTCGACGTAGATCGGGTCGCCGGCGCGGAACATGTCTTCGGCGGCGACGATCAGGAAGCTGCCGTCGGCGCGCGGGAACACCCGGCCGTCGAGCGGGTAGCGGCCTTCGCGGTCGTAGCTGGCGCGCTGGGGCGCCGCGCGCGCGATGCCGCGGCGCTCCAGCCCCGTCGCCGCGCCGCGCTGCAGCATGCGCTCGACGACGGTGTCGTCGACGTTGCTGCGGATCAGGTCTTCATCTTCGACCCAGGCTTTGGTGTCTTTCATCACGGCATACTTTTAACCGATGCACAGCGCCGAAGCGCGGCAATATTTCACGCATTTGACAACTGTGATCGAGTTCGATCCGTTCAAAACCGCCAGCGCACGCCCGTTGCCACGGTGTGCCCGACGACGCGGACCTTGCCCTCAGGTCGCGGTGGCGGTGTCGTGCGCGACTTGCGCGATCAGCCAGTCCTGCAGCTGATCGCGCGCTTGCGCGCGCCGCGGAGTCGCCGCGGCGCCGTGCGACAGCTCGTGCCAGTGCAGCGCCTGCGCGTCGCCGGCGGCGCGCAGCAGCGCGCCCAGCGGGCAGGTATGGACGGGGCGCGCGTAGCGGTCGTTGTCCTGGTGGGTGTAGTACCAGTGGTAGGCCAGCGCTCCCAGCCAGGTATGCAGCTCGCCGTCGGCCGACGGCGGGCGCCAGCCTTCGCGCAGCCACCCGGCTAGCGCGTCGGCCGGCATAGGCCGCGCGATCGCATAGCCCTGCACGTGCTGCGCGCCGAGCACCGCGACGGCTTCGGCGACGGCGTCGCTCTCGACCCCCTCGACGACGACCTTGCGGTCGAAGTCGGCGCCGATCTGAACGATGGTGCGGATCAAGCTCAAGGTCTTGATCGGTGCGCGCCTGATTTCGCGTGTGATGCCTTGGTCGACCTTGATCACGTCGAACGGCAGGCTGGCCAGCCGCAGCAGGCTGCTGTAGCCGGCGCCGAGGTCGTCGATCGCCAGCTTGACGCCCAGGCGCACCAGTTCGGCGATGGCTTCGTCGCGGCGGCGCTCGTCGAACTCCTGCGACTCGACCAGCTCCAGCGTCAGCCGCTGCGGCGCGATGCCTTCGTGGCGCAGCGCCTCGTCGACCCAGCGCGCGCAATCGGCGTGCACCAGCGTCGACGGCGGCAGGTTGACGCTGATGCTCAAGTGCAACCCGGCGTCGCGCCAGTCTCTCAGCCGCGCCAGCGCCTGCGCCAGCACGTTGCGGAACAGCGCGTCGAGGTCGGCGTCGCGCAGCGCCGGCAGGAAGCGTCCCGGCGGCACCAGTCTGCCGTCGGGCTGCTGCAGCCGCGCCAGCGCTTCGACGCCGGCCACGCTGCCGTCGCGCAGCTCGGCGATCGGCTGCACGTGCAGGCGCAGGCCGTCGGCGTACAGCAGCTCGCGCCAGGCGGCGATCGAGCCGAGGTCCAGCGACGGCTCGGCCAGGTTCGGTCGCCGGGCCAGCGTCAGCCAACGGCCTTGCAGCGACTGCAGGAAGGTCTGCATCCAGCCGGCGGCGAACTGGCTGCGCCACGCGCCGAACAGCATCAGCACGAACTCGCTGCGCTGGCCCAGCACCGGAATCGCCGCCAGGCTGCGCAGCCCGGTCGGGCGCATCGCGTCGGCCCAGGCCAGCGAGCGCGGGTCGTGGCCGTAGGCGTCGATGCGCTCGATCGCACCCGACACCCAGGATGCTCGCGCCAGCCCGTGCCCTGTGGCCAGCTTCGGATTCAGCGTCGGCTGCAGCCCCGGCGTGGACAGCAGCTGCGCGATTTCGGCCGCGGCGCTGCCGGCGCCGAGCTCGACGGCGATGACGCCATCGGGGCGCGGGCGCATGACCATCGCGCCGAGCACGCCGGGCAGCAGCCCCAGCGCCTCGAGTTCGCGCTGCGCATCGTCGATCCACGAGCCCGAAGGCAGCGCCGGGCGCGCCAGGCAGGCGTTGTATTCGTTGATCACGCGCTGCATCGCGTCGAGTTCGGCCTGCGTCTCGAGCTGCAGCCTCGCATCGGCCGCGCGCTGCGTGCGGTAGCGCACGGTGGCCGGCAGCGTCATCGCGTCGAGCTGGCGGCGCAGCAGTTCGTGCAGCAGCGCCAGCGCGTTGCTGATCACCGCGGCGCTGAGTCCGCTCAGCGCGTGCACGCGGCCGATCGCCGTGCCGCACGCGACGATCGACGTCGCGGCGGTGTTCGGGTGCAGCAGGAAGCGGATGTGGTCGGCCTGCGTGCGGTGCAGCTGCGCGCGTTCGGCGTCGGCCAGGCTGGCCAGCAGCGGGGCGACGTCGGGGTGGCTGCCGAGGCGCGCGTCGAATGCGGCGCCGTAGCCCGTGGCCAGCGCATCGAGCGGCTGGGCGAGGGCGCGCAGGTTGAGCTGGGCCTCGGCACCGAAGGGGTCGAACGGCGCTTCGCGCGGCTGCGTGGTCGGCGCGCCGGCCAGGCTCCACCAGCGCGCGCGCGTGCCCTTGTCGGCCTTGGCCTGGTACATCGCGATGTCGGCCGCGCGCAGCAGCGCGTCGGCGTCGCGCGCGTCGTTGGGGTACAGCGCCAGCCCCATCGACATGCCGATGCGCAGCGGCGGGTGCGAGTCGAACTTGAACGCGGCGTCCAGCGCGCCGTGCAGGCGCTCGAGCAGCGCGCCGAGCTGGTCGAGCAACTGCTCGACGTCGAGGTCCTCGAGCACGACGATGAACTCGTCGCCGCCGAGGCGCCCGAGCAGGTCGCTGCCGCGCATGCGCTGCTGCAACCGCTCGGCCAGCTCGCGCAGCAGCGCGTCGCCGGTGGCGTGGCCGTAGCGGTCGTTGATCGGCTTGAAGTCGTCGAGGTCCAGCATGCCGACGGCCAGCAGCGTGCCGTGGCGGTTGGCGCGCTCGATCGCGCCGGCCAGGCGCTGCTCGATCGCGCGGCGGTTCGGCAGCCGCGTCAGCGGGTCGAACAGTGCCATGCGGCCGAGGTCGTCGGTCAGCGCGTGGCGCTGGCTGACGTCGATCTGCGTCCACAGCACGCGTTCGACGCCGTCACCGAAGTCGACGCGAATGCCGGCCACGTCCAGCCAGACGCGGGCGCCGTCGGGGCGCTGGTAGGGCTGGTCCTGCAGCGTGCCGCGGCCGTCGCGCAGCACGCGCTGCACCAGCGCGTCGGCGCGCTCGCGCGCTTCGGCCTCGGGGTAGGCCTGCGCGGCGTCGTGCCGCGCCAGCTGACCCGCATCGGCCGCGCCGGTGATGTCGAGCAGCCTCGCATTGACCTGTTCGAGCGCGCGCTCGGGGTAGCGCACGAGGGCAACGCCGACGCTGAGGTTGTCGAGCAGCGCGGCGTTGACGCGCAGCGCCTGGTGCTCGCGCTGCAAGGCGTCGACGCGGTCGAGCCCGCGTGAGATGTCGGCGGCGAGCTGCACCGCGAGCTCGCGCCAGTCGGCGTCGAAGCCGTCGGGCGAACGCGCGTACAGCATCAGCACCGCCCACGGCTGCTCGCCGCGGCGCAGCGGCAGGCAGGCAGCGCCGCGCAGGCCGAGTTCGTGCAGGCGCTGGCGCCACGGGTGCAGCCTGGGGTCGGCGTCGAGGTCGTCGTCGAACAGCGCGCGCTGTTCGCGCCAGGCGCGGCCGGCGAGGCCGTGCCCGGTGGCCTGCGCGGCGTCGGCCGACGCTTCGAGCCCGTCGAGGTAGGCGCGCGCCGGGCCTGCGCTGGCCAGCACCTCGAAGCGCTGCTGCGCGTCGGGGAGCCCGATCCAGGCCAGCGCGATGTCGGGCAGCTCGACCAGCAGATCGCAGAAGGTCTGCAGCAGGCCGCGCTCGTCGACGGCTTGCGCGATGATCTGGTTGACGCGCGAGACGACGCGGCGGAACTCGGCGAGCTTGACCAGTTGCGCGCGGTGCACGCGCTCCTGCTCGACCAGCGCCTGCGCGCGTCGTTCGGCGCGAGCGTCGAGCTCCGCGCTGAGCCGGGCCAGCGCGTCGAGCGCGGCAAGGCGCTCGGCCTGCAGCGCCGAGGCCAGCAGCAGGCCGGCGCCGGCGCTGAGCAGCAGCAGGCTGATGCCGGCTATCTGCTGCCCGGCGCTGGCGGCACCGGCCATCAGCGGCCAGCCGGCGGCGATGCCGCCGACCACGCTCAGGTAGGCGAAGGCCAGCAGCGCGACGATGGCGATCGCGTCCAGCGCGAAGATCGCCCATACCGCCGGCAGCAGCAGCAGCCCGATCAAGCCGGCGCGGTCGCGCGGCGGCAGCGCGTGGGTGGCGAACAGCAGCACGATGACGACGGCCATCAACGCGAACACCGCGGCCGTCTGCACGGTCTGCGCGGTCATCGCGGCCCGCGCGCGCAGCTCGCCGCGGCGCTGCCAGAGTTGCTGCAGCAGCGGCGCCAGCAGCATCGCCGCGGCCGCGTCGGCCACCGCCCACGACAGCAGCGCGTCGCCGGTGGCGGCCGCCGGCAGGTTGTCGAACACGGCCAGCGCGCCGACGCCGAGCAGCGCCGAGGCCAGCGGCATGACCACGCCCATCCCCAGCGCGTAGGCGACGGTGCCGCGCGCGTGCAGCCACCAGCCGTCGAGCTTGGCGTGCAGTGCGCGCATCAGCGCGCGCCCCAGCATGGGCGCCAGCGTGCTGGCCAGTGCGGCCATGATGGCGAAGCGCCAGCCCATGCGCAGCAGCACCGCGTTGGCCAGCAGCGTGCCGCCGAACACGCCGGCCATGCCGCCCCAGCCCCACAGCAGCGCGGCCGCCACGCCCAGCGCGGCGCCGGGCCAGAACGGCGCCGCGCCTGCGAAAGGCAGGGCCAGCGCCGCGCAGCCGAACTCCGCCGCAGCCAACGCGCTGTTGCGCTTCAGCCAGGTGCGGCTGGGCGGCGCAGGGTCGCCGCTCGGAGCGGGCTTGCTCGGCATGGTGCGGTGGTCCGCGGGTTTTCGTACTTGTTAGTACGAATATAAGCCAGAATGACCTGCAAAACCTTGATCCCCCGGACGAGAACTCGGCGAGACGGGACTGTTATGGTCGAACGATGATCTGGGACAAAATCTTCATCGTGTTGATTTCGCCGCTGGGCAGCGCCCTGCTGGCGGCCCTGCTCGCCGCGCTGCTCGCGCGCCGCGCGCGGCGCACCGCGTGGGCGCTGGCGATCGCGGCGTGGGGCTGGCTGCTGCTGTGCTCGACGCCGGCGT
>JAJZHS010000029.1 GCA_021798395.1 Pseudomonadota bacterium | reverse complement strand
TGGGACCGCAGAAAGCTCAGCTGCACCAACGTGCTCCGGAGGAGCAAAGAATTGAATGAAGAGGCGCTCCGCGGCCAAACACGTGGGGTTGGAGCAATTCATGTCCATTTTCACGGAGACCCAGGGAGGGGGAGGGCGGGGTGCCAGCGCGAGTGTGCTTGCGTGGCAAGCCGCCGCAGTGCGCATGCCGCGCGCGGCGTGTGCCACGCAGACGCAAACGCGCCCGTTCATCTGAGCATTCGGCGGCGACCCGCGCCTGCCATGCGTGCTGCCGCGCCGCTGTGGTCCCCACTTGGCAGCTCTGATCTGATCTGATCCGATCCCCGCATGCTAAACCTTTTTTTGCAACTGACCCACTTCGCAACGCTGCGCCTCGCTCGCTGCGGCCAGATCCGTCGCCGCGCGCGCCGCGTCGGCGCGCAGAACCCGCAGACGCAGCCGGGCCGCGTCGAGCCTGGCCTGCGCCGCGGCGACCGCGATGCGCAGCGCATCGTCGTCGAGCCTGTACAGAACCTGGCCGCGGTGCACCTGCGCGTTGTCGGCGACGTCGACCTCGCGCACGCGCCCGCCGATGTCGGCGCTGATCGCCACCTGCGCGCAATGCACGTACGCGTCGTCGGTGGTTTCGCGCCGTCCTCCGCTGAGGTACAGCCAGACGGCGGCGCCGCAGGCCACGGCGACCCCGAGCACCATCAGCGGGCCGCGCAGGCGCTCGCGCAGCGCGGCGCGCGGCGCGGATTCGTGTTCAGTCATGGATCGCTCGGAACGGGCAAGGAATCGGCCGGATCGGTCTCGGCCAGGTTGTCGCGCAGCTGCGCCAGCACGGCGAGAAAGGTGTCCCGGCGCCCCGCGTCGACGCCGGCGAAGGTCTCCGCGCGCGTCAGCGCCGACAGCCGCTTGACCTCGTCGAGCACCGGCGCCGCAGCGGCGGTCAGGTGCACGCTGTGCACCCGACGGTCGTGCGGCGCGGCACGCCGTTCGACCAGGCCGTCGGCCTGCAGGCGGTCGAGCAGCCGCACCACGGCCATCGGCTCGATCGCCGCCAGCTCGGCGAGCCGGACCTGGCTGATCCCGGGGCAGCGCTCCAGGTACGCCAGCACGCGACAGGTCGGCAGCGTCAGCTGCACCTCGCGCGCGCGCTGCTCGAAGCGCCGCACGTAGCGGCGGCTGACTTCGGCCAGCAGGAAGCCGAACTGGGTCGAGAGATCGGGAGCGGACACGGCGCGGCGGATTCTATCACTCCTGATACCGTATCAATTGTTACGAACAACGCCGCGACCGGACCGACAACCTTTCATCCGGAGGCGGGTCCGGGACGGCATTTTCACCCGCGTTTGACTCCGGGCAAAGGCGCGCGCGGCCAGGCGCGCTGAAATGGGAGTCCGAGCGAATCGATCAGGAGTCCGACATGCACGTCCTCGATGCGATCGGCGAACTGCGCGCCCACACCGTGCTGCGCGTACTCGACGACGACCAGTTGCGCCGTCTGCTGGCGCACGCCAGCGATCTGAAACTGCCTTCCGGCGCGACGCTGTTCCGCCAGGGCGAACGCGCCGACCGCTTCTACGTGCTGCGCGACGGCACGGTGCGCGTCGGCGTGCCGGCGATCGACGGCCCCGAGCTCGAAGTGCAGCGCCTGCGCGCCGGCGACGTGATCGGCTGGTCGTGGCTGATCGAGCCGTACAGCTGGACCTTCGCGGCCCGCGCGACCAGCGACGTGCGCCTGCTGAGCTTCGACGGCAAGGCGATCATGGGCGAATGCACCGAGGATCCGGCTTTCGGTCTGTCCCTGTTCAAGGTGTTCGCCGGCTTGATGTCGACCCGGCTGCAGGCCGCTCGCGCGCGGATGATGCAGAGCTGGGCTCCGCCCGGCTGGGCGTGATCAGCTGGCCGCGAGCAGATGCTCGATGTCGGCGAAGCTCTGCGGACGTTCGCTGGCGTCGAGCGCCACGCCGAGCTGGCGGCCGATGCGCGTGATCGAGAAAATCCCGCGCACCCGCGGCGACGCGCCGCGCTCGAGCACCAGCGCGTGCTGGCGTCCGCTTTCGTGCAGCGTGGCGACGATGTCGCCGACGCTGGCGTGCAGCACGTCGGCAAGATCGAGGACCTGGATCCGGTCGCGCCGGACCATCACCCGATCGATCGGAACCGCGCCGTGCGCGATTCCCTCCTCGATCGCGATGCGCGTCGGCTTCTCGCCGAGCAGGTCGCGCGCGGTGACCAGCCCGAGCACCGCGTCCTGCGCGTCGACCACCAGCAGCAGGCGCACCTGCGCCGCGATCATGCGCTGCTGCGCGGCCTCGACGCTGGCCTGCGGCGCGACGGTGACCGCGCGCTCGCGCCGCAGATCGGTCATCGCGTCGACCGCCGGCGCGTGCATCGTCAGCCCGGCGGGAAGCGCGTGCTCGGGCTCGCAGACCCGGGCGTCGCCCGGTAGCGCGGCCGAAGCCAGTTTGCGGTACTGCGTCATATCGCCTCCTTCGCGCGTCACCTGGCGCGCCTGCGGGACCAAGCATTCCACCGCCGGCGCCTGCGGTCAACCGCGGGCGCCCCGCGTCCTGGCCGACTCGCTCGTGGCTGTGCAAGAATTGTCGCTCGGCTTGCATTGCGCTACATGACGCGCGGGAGGCTTGTGAGGCACGCGCCAGCTCAGCGCCCACGCTGCCTGCGCCACGTCGTCGCCGCGCGCGCAGGCGCCGGCGGCCGCCGGCGCGACGCGCCGGATCGCGCCCGATGAACGAAGTCCCGGCTCGGTCCGACACGCGCAGGCGGCCGCGCGTCGGCCTGGCGCTGGGCAGCGGCTCGGCGCGCGGCTGGTCGCACGTCGGCGTCATCCGTGCGCTCGAGGACGCCGGAATCCGGCCCGACGTGGTCTGCGGCAGTTCGGTCGGCGCGCTCATCGGCGCGGTCTACGCGGCCGGCGAGCTCGACCGCTTCGAACAGTGGATCCGCGGCCTGCGCTGGCGCTCGGTGCTCGCGCTGCTCGACATGAAAATCGACGGCGGACTGATCGAGGGTTCGCGGCTGGTCGAATTCTTCCGCCGCCATTTCGCCGACCCCGGAATCGAGGGTCTGGCGCTTCCGTTCGGCTGCGTCGCCACCAACCTGGCCACCGGAGCCGAAGTCTGGCTGCGCGACGGCGCGGTGATCGAATCGGTGCGCGCGTCGGCGGCCTTGCCCGGGCTGCTGACTCCGGTCGCGCGGGACGGCGCGCTGCTGGTCGACGGCGGCCTGGTCAACCCGGTTCCGGTGTCGCTGTGCCGCGCGATGGGCGCCGAGGTGGTCATCGCGGTCGACCTGAACTGGAGCCTGATGCGCCGCCACGCGCAGCGCGCGCCGGAAGCCGCGCAGGAGCCCGCGCACGGTCTGGTCGACGAACTGCTGCAGCGCATGCGCGCGCGCGCGCCGCGCACGGCCCGCAAGCTGCCGTCGCTGCTCGACGTGTTGCTGACCAGTCTGAACATCATGCAGGTGCGCATCACCAACAGCCGCCTGGCCGGCGAACCGGCCGACATCGTCGTGCGCCCCGACCTGAGCGACTTCGGCCTGATGGACTTCCACCGCGCCGCAGCCGCCATCGCCGAGGGCGAACGCGCCGCGGCCCGGGTTCTGCCGTCCTTGCACGAACTGCTGCGCTGAAGCCTGCCGCCGCGCACGCCGCATCCGTTATGCTTGCCGCAACGGCGGGGCCGGCCCGGATCCCGCCGCGCCCGATTCGCCGCCGATGCACCCCGAACCTGCCGCCGCGGACCTGCTGCAACACGCCCGACCGTTGCTGCTGGCCTTGCTGCGCAACGGCCACGTCGGCGTCTACGTCCGCGTCGACGCGCGCTTCGCCCACGTCGATGCGGCCTTCGCCGATCTGTTCGGCTACCGGCCCGACGAGCTCTGCGCCGGGCTCGGCCTGCTCGACCTGGCCACCGCCGGCAGCCGGGAACGGCTGCGCGCCGAACTCGCCCGCGCCGACGCCGACGACGTCACCGCGCTGCGCGTCGAACTGCACGCGCGCCGGCGCGACGGCAGCAGCTGCGACGTGGGTCTGCTCGACGTCGGCACGCGGCCCGGCGCGCGCGGGGCCGGGATCGGAATCGGGCTGGTGATCGGCAGCGGCGAGCTCGACTCCGTCGACCCGCGGCACTTCGTGCGCCGCTTGATCGACGCCGTACCGAACCCGGTGTTCTACAAGGACCGCCAGGGACGCTATCTCGGCGCCAACAGCGCCTTCGAGCAGCTCACCGGGCATCCGTTCGAAGCGCTGCGCGGCCGCACCGTGCACGCGCTGTACCCGCCCGAATTCGCGCAGCGCTACGCAGCCGACGACGACGCGCTGTTCGCCCATCCGGGCCACCGCATGTCCGAAGGCGAAGTTCCGCACGCCGACGGATCGCGCCACGCCGTGGTGTTCAGCAAAGCGACTTTCGAACGCGTCGACGGCTCGACCGGCGGCCTGGTCGGCGTGATTCTCGACGTTTCCGAGCGCAAGGCCAGCGAGCGCGCGCTCAACGACATGCACGCGCGGCTGGCGCTGGCCGTCGATGCCGCGCAACTGGCGCTGTGGGACCTGGACGTCACCACCGACCGGGTCCGACTCGATCATCGCTGGGCCTCGATGATCGGGCTGGCGCCGCAGGACATCGCCGTCGACGGCGCCGCGCTGCTCGCCCGCGTGCACCCGGACGACCTGCCGCACACCAGGCGCGCGTTGGTCGCGGCGCTCAAGGGCGAGGCGTCGGGCTTCGGCCACGAACTGCGCGTGCGCACCGAGGACGGCCGCTGGATCTGGATCCGCTGCAGCGGGCGCGTGGTCGAGCGCAACGCCGCCGGACGCGCGTTGCGCGCCCTGGGCAGCAACCAGGACATCACCGCGCACAAGATCGCCGAGCAGCAGGTCGTGCACGCCGCGTTCCACGATTTCCTGACCGGGCTGCCGAATCGCTACGCCCTGACGCGCCATCTCGACCAGGCGCTGGCGCGCGCCGCGCGGCTCGGCTCGATGGTCGCGCTGTGCATGTTCGATCTCGACGACTTCAAGGCCGTCAACGACCGCCACGGCCACGACACCGGCGATCGCCTGCTGCGCGAACTCGCCGCGCGGCTTCGCGCGCTGGTGCGCGAAGCCGACTTCCTGGCCCGGCTCGGAGGCGATGAATTCGTCATCGTCATCGCCGATCTGCAGCAGACCGACGCCGCACGCGAGATGGACGCGCTGCTGGCGCGGGTGCACGGCGCGGTCGAGCGATCGTTCGACGCCGGCGGCCAGCCGGTGCAGGTCGGCATGAGCGGCGGCGTGGCCCTGTACCCGCTCGACGCGCGCGACGCCGACGCGTTGCTGCGCGAGGCCGACGTGGCGATGTACCAGTCCAAGCAGCACAAGCTCGACCGCGGCCGCTGGTGGCGCACGCGCAGCAGCCGCGAGGAATGGGTCGCCGAACCCGATCCCGCGCTCGACGCCTTCGAGGCGCGCGCCGCCGAGTTGCTGGAGCGCCATCGCGCGCTGCTCGACTCCACGCTCGACGCGCACTGCGCGGCTTTTTTCGATCCGGCCGGCTTCGACGCTGCCCGCCGGATCCTGTTCGCCGCCCTGCGCGACGACGAGCTGCAGCGCTTGCGCGCCAGCCAGCGCCGCGCCCTGGGCGCGCTGCTCGACGGCGGTGCCGACTCCGATCGCGTGTGCGGCGAAGCGACGCGCATCGGATTCGCGCATGCGCTGGTCGGGGTCAGCGCGTCGATGCTGGTGCAGTCCGTCGACCAGCTGCGCGCGCTGTTCGACGAGCGCCTGAGCAAGGCCGCGCTGCTGGCGCGCGACCGCTACCGTCTGCGCCAGGTGATCGACGCCAGGCTGCAGCTGCACGTGCGCGTCCAGCTCGGCGCGCTGGACACGGTACAGGCCCAGTACGTCGGCCTGCTGTCGGACACGCTGCCGCCGCACGGCACCTTGTGGGCCGACGTCGTCGCCGACGAATTCGCGCAGCTCGGCACGCTGGCCGGGGTGCGCGGCGTGACCTTGATGCGGCTGCGGCCCAATGGCGCGTTCGCCGTCGAAAGCAGCGCCGGCCCGGTCGGCGAAACGATCGCCGAGGTGTTGCAGCGTCCCGAGAGCGAAGCGGTGGTCGACCCGCATTCGCCGCGCGGCCAGGGGCTGAGCGCGGTGGCCTGGCGCAGCGGCGAAATCTGCAGTTCGCCGGCGTACGCCAGCGATCCGCGCTACGCCGCGTGGCACGGCCGCGCCGCCTCGCTCGGGCTGCGCTCGACCCTGAGCGTTCCGGTACGCGATGCCGGCGGCAACATGGTCGCGGTGCTGAGCTTCTTCGGTGCGTACCCGAACCAGTTCGAATCGGCCGCGATGCGGCAATTCGCCCGCGGCCTGCAGCAGCGCTGGGAACAGCTGTGGTCGCGCAGCACCACGCCCGCGCCGGTGGTTCCGCAGCAGCGCGCGCGCCAGTTGCGCGAGCGCCTGTTCGCCGGCGGCTTCCTGCTGCACCTGCAGCCGGTGGTCGACCTGCGCAGCGGACGGTTGCTCAAGCTCGAGGGACTCGGGCGCCTGCGCATGGACGACGAGCTGATCGGCCCCGGGTTGTTCCTGCCGCTGCTCGGCGACGCCGAGCTCGACCACGTGTTCCGGCTCGGGCTGGACCATGTGCTGGCCGCGCTGACCGCGCTCGAGGCCCGCGGCCTGCACGTCGATGTCTCGATCAACATCGCGCCGAGAACCCTGCTCGACGCCGAGTGCCCGCGCTGGGTCGGCGACGCGCTGCGCCGGCACGGCGTGGCGCCGCAGCGCCTGCACCTGGAACTGCTGGAAAGCGCCGAACTCGATCCGGCGGCGCAGGACGAGGCCGTCGAGCGCCTGGCCCGCACCGGAGTCAAGCTGGCGATGGACGATCTGGGCGCCGGCTACAGCAGCCTGCAGCGCCTGTCGGCGCTGCCGTTCGACCTGATCAAGATCGACCAGAGCCTGACCCTGAACCTGCGCCGCGCCCCGCTGCGCAGCCTGCCGTTGATCCGCTCGCTGGTCCAGCTCGCGCGAGACCTCGACCGGCAGGTCGTCGTCGAAGGGCTCGAAGACAGCGGAATGATCGAGGCCGCGCTGGCGCTGGGCGCCGAATGCGGCCAGGGCTACGGAATCGCGCGGCCGATGCCGCTCGACGCTGTCGCCGGCTGGCACGCGACGTACGCGGCGCAGCCGGCCGACGCGCCGCCGCGCACCTTTCTCGGCGCGCTCGCGCACCAGTGGCTGCTGACCCAGCGCGACGCGGCGTCCGACGAACACGCCGTGGCCGCGTTCCTGCGCGGTTGCGCCGACCCCGACGCGGCGCACTGGCTGGCGCGGCTGCGCGCGGGCGCCGACTCCGCCACGCAAGGCGCCCTGCTGCGCTGGCTGGTCGAGCGCGCGGCACGCGAGTAACCGCGCCGCGACCAGTTCCATCGCGCAGCGCCTGTACGCGCTTGGCGCCAGTCGTGGTCGACCGTCGTATCGCGTCGACGGCGCTGCCGCCGTGAACCCTGACTGGCTGCACGGTGCCGAACGCATCGGTTTGACCGCCGGCGCTTCGACTCCCGAGGCCATGATCGATGCCGTCGTGCAGGCGCTCAGGTGCTGCGGCGTGCAGAAGGTGACGACCATGCCCGGACCTGTCGAACGCGCGTCGTTCTCCCGCCTGCGTCAAGCTGGCGGGTGCGGCTGATGGTGCGCGCGCACCCGCTCGAGCCAGGCGCGCGCGGCGGCGGACAGGTGGCCGCCGCGGCGCCAGACCAGCGCCAGGTCCCAGCGCAGCTGCGCGTCGTCCAGCACCAGCGCGCGCACCCCGGGGTGCGCGCGCTGGTGCGCGATCGACGCCGGCAGAAAGCCCAGGCCGAGCCCGCTGGCGACCAGCTCGACGACGAAATCGACCTGGCTCGAGCGCGTCGCCACCGTCGGCTCGAAGCCGGCGCGCCGGCACGCGTCGACGACCAGCGGGTTCAGCGCGAAGCCTTCGCCGAACAGGATCAGCGGCTGGCCGGCGAGTTCGGCCAGCGCCACCTGCGCGCGCCGCGCCAGCGGGTGCTCGGCCGCCACCAGCAATTCGACGCGCTCGCGCTGCACGACCTGCCAGTCGAAGACGTCGGGAACCGGCAGCAGCGAAGCGGCCAGCTCGATGTCGCCGGCCAGCACCAGTTCCTCCAGGCGCTTGCTGCCCTGTTCGACCAGCCGGATGTCGATTCCCGGATGGCGCCGCCGGTAGTCGGCGAACACCGGCGCGAACAACAGGCTGGAGCCGATCGCCGGCAACCCCAGCCGCAGCACCCCGCGCTGCAGCCCGCGCAGCTCGGCGAGTTCGGCGAGCAGGTCGTCGCGCTCGGCCAGCATGGCCTGTGCGCGGCGCAGCACGACTTCGCCGGCCGCAGTCAGCCGGATCCCCGGAACGGCGCGGTCGAGCAACGCCGCGCCGATTTCGTCCTCGATCTGTCGCACCGCCTTGCTCACCGCCGACTGGGTGATGAACACCGTGCGCGCGGCGCGCGTAAAGCCGCCCTGGCGAACGACCTCGACGAACGCGCGCAAGGCTCGCAAGTCCATTGCCATTCCTTTTTCGACTTTATTTGAGTCGAATTATTCATTTTATACATTGCACGGCGCCGCCTAGGATGGTCTCACGAGAAAACACAGGGCCGCCCCAAGTTTTCTCGACCCCCACGGGGGATGAGGCAGGACCAGCGAACACGCCTGCGCGTGTTCGCGCGCCTGCCGAATCCGAGCCGCTTGCAAGCGGCGAGGTGGAACGGGCTGGGCGCAGCCCGGCCCTGGGGGCCATCGAAAGGACTCGAACCATGACCGCCCGCCCCCTGATCACTTCCGCCCGCCGCCGCGTGCGCGGCAGCCGGCTGCTGCAGCTGGCGCTGGTCGCCGCGCTGTGGCAGCTCGGCGCTGCGCTGGCGCGGCTGACCGGCTGGCCGCTTCCCGGCGGCATTCTCGGCATGCTCGCCCTGCTCGCGCTGCTGGCCAGCGGCCGCGTCCACGACAGCGCGCTGCGCAAGGGCGCGAACTGGCTGCTCGGCGACATGCTGCTGTTCTTCGTGCCCGCGGTGCTGGCCGTGCTCGACCACCCGGAACTGATCGGTTGGCTCGGGCTGAAGATCCTGCTGTTGATCGTGCTCAGCACCGCGCTGGTGATGGGCGTGACCGCGCTGGTGGTCGAGTTCGGGCTGCGCGCGGCTGCCGCGCGCGAGGAGGCCTGCGATGCCACGCGTTGACACCCTGGTCGCGGCGTTCGCGCACGCGCTGTTCTGGTCGGCGGCGACGCTGGGCTGCTACGTTGCCGGCAAGCGCACGCACCGCCGGCTGCAGCGCTGGTGGTCGACCCCCCTGCTGCTCGCCCCGCTGCTGCTGATCGCACTGGCGCTGGCGCTGCACGAGGACTACGCCGACTACATCCGGCAGACGCACTGGCTGGTCGCGCTGCTCGGCCCGGTCACCGTGGCGTTCGCCATCCCGCTGTGGGAACAGCGCGCACTGATCCGGCGCCACGGCTTGCTGCTGGCCGGCGGCGCGGTGATCGGCAGCGCCACCGCCATGCTTTCAGTGTGGCTGCTGGCCGACGTGCTCGGGCTGCACGGCACGCTGCTGCTGAGCCTGCTGCCGCGTTCGATGAGCACCCCGTTCGCCATGGCCGTGTCGGCCGAGATCGGCGGCCGCCCCAACCTGACCGCGGTGTTCGTGGTGCTGACCGGGGTGCTCGGCAGCGCGCTTGGCGACGCCGTGCTGGTGCTGCTGCCGCTGCGCTCGCGGCTGGCGCGCGGCGCGCTGCTGGGCATGGGCGCGCACGGCGCCGGCGTGGCCCGCGCGCACGGCATCGGCCGCGAGGAGGGCTCGATCGCCGGGCTGCTGATGGTGCTGGTCGGCGTGCTCAACGTGCTGCTCGCGCCGCTGCTCGCGCACTGGTTCTAGTCCACTGCGGCGCCGAGCTACCATGGCCCGGGGCCGGCGCGCGGCGCCGCCCGCACCGATCCCGCCGCCGATGCACGACGCACCGACCCTCGACGCCTACCAGGGCGACCTGCTCGATTTCGCCGCCGCGCCCGGCACCGGAGTCGACGACGCCGCGGTGCGCTTCCGCCCCGACGGCTGGCTGCTGGTGCGCGACGGCCGCATCGACGCGGTGCGCGACGCCGACGACCCGCCCGACGCGAGCTGGCGGCGCCACGACTGGCGCGGCCACCTGCTGCTGCCCGGTTTCATCGACTGCCACGTGCACGCGCCGCAGCTCGACGTCATCGCCTCGTACGGCACCGAACTGCTCGACTGGCTGCAGCGCTACACCTTCCCGGCGGAGGCGCGCTGGGCCGACACGGAGCACGCGCGACGCAGCGCGCGACGCTTCGTGCGCCAGCTGCTGGCGCACGGCACCACCGCGGCGATGGTGTTCCCGACCGTGCACCGCGCCGGAGTCGACGCGCTGTTCGACGCCGCCGCCGAGCACGGCATGGCGCTCGTCGCCGGGCGCGTGCTGATGGACCGCAACTGCCCCGACGCGCTGCGCGACGACGCCGCCGCGGCCGAGCGCGACAGCGTGGCGCTGATCGAGCGCTGGCATGGCCGCGGTCGCGCCGCGTACGCGCTGACGCCGCGCTTCGCCGCCACCAGCAGCGACGCCCAGCTGGCCCTGTGCGGCGAACTGCTGCGCGCCTACGCCGGCGCGCACGGCGGCCTGTACCTGCAGACCCACCTGGCCGAGAGCCGCGCCGAGGTCGACTGGATCCGCGCGCTGCACCCGCAGGCGCGCAGCTACCTCGACGTCTACGCGCGCGCCGGGCTGCTCGGCGCGCGCAGCGTGTTCGCGCACGCCATCTGGCTCGGCGCCGCCGACCGCGCGCAGCTCGCCGCGACCGGCTGCGCAGTGGCGTTCTCGCCGTCGTCGAACCTGTTCCTCGGCAGCGGGCTGTTCGACTGGGCGACGACCGCAGCTGCCGGGGTGTCGATCGCGGTGGCCAGCGACGTCGGCGGCGGCACCAGCCTGTGCCAGCTGCGCAGCGCGGCCGACGCCTACAAGGTGCTGGCGCTGCAAGGCCAGCGCCTCAGCGCCTGGCGCGCGCTGTACGCCGTCACCCGCGGCGCCGCCCGCGCGCTGCGCCGCGACGCCGAGATCGGTCACTTCGATCCCGGCGCGACAGCCGATTTCGTCGTCTGGTCGTGGGCCGCCGACGAACTGCAGCAGCACCGCGTCGCGCTGGCGCGCAGCCTGCACGAACGCGTGTTCGCCTGGCTGACGCTGGCCGACCAGCGCAACGTCGCCGCGGTGCACGTGGCCGGACGCCGCGTCGCGCTCGACGCGCCGCCGCGCGACGACTGACCGCTGGCGGCGGCAGAGCCCGGCGCGGCGACGCCGGCGGCAGGCGCTCAGTCCACGCGCACCAGCTGCTTGCCCAGGTTGTCGCCGCGCAGCATGCCGACGAAGGCCTCGGGCGCGCGCTCCAGCCCCTCGGCGACGGTCTCGCGCCAGCGCAGCTTGCCGGCCGCGGCCAGCGCGCCGAGTTCGCGCAGCGCCTGCGGCCACAGCTCCATGTGGTCGGACACGATGAACCCCTGCAGCAGCAGCCGGTTGACCAGCGCCGCGCGCAGGTTCTTCAAGCGGTACGGCTCGAGCGCGTTGTAGTCGGCGATCATGCCGCACAGCGCCACCCGCGCGAACGGCCGCGTGCGCGCCAGCAGGGCGTCGAAGATCTCGCCGCCGACGTTCTCGAACAGGCAGTCGACGCCGTCGGGAAGCGCCGCGCGCAGGTCGGCCTGCAGCTGCCCGGCCTTGTAGTCGACGCAGGCGTCGAAGCCGAGTTCGTCGACCGCGTAGCGGCACTTGACCGCGCCGCCGGCCACCCCGACCACGCGGCAGCCGGCGGCCTTGGCCAGCTGGCCAACCACGCTGCCGACCGCGCCGGCCGCCGCGGTGACGACCACGGTCTCGCCGGGCTGCGGCCGGCAGATGCGCTGCAGCCCGTACCACGCGGTCACCCCCGGCATGCCCAGCGCGCCGAGGAAGGCTTGCGGCGGCACCCGGGAGGCGTCGACGCGGCGCACCGTGCCGGCGTCGGCGACCGCGTAGCGTTGCCAGCCGAGCATGCCGACGACGAGGTCGCCGACCGCCAGTTGCGCGTCGGTCGACGCCACGACCTCGCCGACGGTGCCGCCCGGCATCACGGCGTCGATCGCCACCGGCTCGACGTACGACTTGGCGTCGGAGATCCATCCACGCATGTACGGGTCGAGCGACAGCCAGCGGTTGCGCACCAGCACCTGGCCGGGGCCGGGCTCGGGAATCGGCATGCGCTCGATGCGGAAGTTTCCTGGCTCGACCCAGCCCTGCGGGCGGCTGGCGAGGACGATGCGGACGTTGTGCTCGGTCATCGGGGGTCTCCTGTTCGGTGGGACGGTGTCACGCGGCCGGGGTCGGCGGATTGCGCCCGGCGGCCAGGTCCTGCGCGTGCTGCAGCACGGCGTCGACGATCTTGCCGTGCGGCACGATGTACAGCCGCTGCGCGGCGATGCCATCGAAGGCGGTCGCGGCGATGTCGTCGGCGCTCAGCCGCCCGGCCTGCACGGCACGGCCGAAGCCCTGCGCGTAGGCCGCCGACGCGGCCGACAACGGGCCTTCGGCGCCGAAGCGCTCGGGCCGGTGGCGCGCGCTGCGGTGGATTCCGGTCGGCACCCAGGCCGGGCACAGCACCGACACGCCGACGCGGCTGCGCTGCGCGGCCAGCTCGTGGTACAGGGTCTCGGACAGCGCGACCACGCCGTGCTTGCTGACGTTGTACGCGGCCATTCCGGGGCTGCACAGCAGTCCGGCGGCCGACGCGGTGTTGAGCACGTGGCCGCCCGCGTCCTGCTGCTGCATCCGCGGCAGGAAATGCCGCACGCCGTTGACCACGCTCATCAGGTTGACGCCGAGCACCCAGGCCCAGTCGCCCGCACTGTGCTCGAGCAGCAGCCGGCTGTGGCCGACGCCGGCGTTGTTGCACAGCAGGTGCACCGCGCCGAAGCGCGCGAAGGCGGCGTCGGCCAGCGCCGCCACGTCGTCCTCGCGGCTGACGTCGGCGGCGTGCAGCAGCACGCGCCCGGCGTCGAGCGCGAGGCTGTCGGCGGCCTCGCGCAGCCGTGCCGCGTCGAGGTCGGCGAGCACCAGCCGCATGCCG
>JAJZHS010000323.1 GCA_021798395.1 Pseudomonadota bacterium | reverse complement strand
AAGCCAACTACGAAGCCAATTTGCTGCATCGCTTGCCGCAGGCCTACGCATTGATGCAGCGCGCCGTAGCGCTCGCGCCCGACAACTACGCCTACTGGAACAACCTGGTGCAGATGCAACTCGCCGGCAGGCTCGATGCGCAGGCTTCAGCCGGCATCGAGAGGATGCGCGAGCTCGACCGTTTCGGACTGCACAGCGCCGAGTTGGCGCAACTGGCACGCCGGGCCGAGGCGGGCATGAGCCGGACTTCGACTCGCCGTGAGGCAGGCCAGTCGGTGCCGCCCGCGATGCGGAGCGCGACGCGATGAGCCGCTCGCGTCGCGTCCTGGCGCTGCTCGCGCTTCTGGCGCTGGCCTTCGCCGTCTACTGGCCGGGCCGCCACGGCACCTTCCTGTTCGACGACTATTCGAACCTTGCCACGCTGGGCGCTTACGGCCCGATCGACCGCGCGTGGAAGGTCGTCGCCTTCCTCACCTCGGGTTTCGCCGGGCCGACCGGTCGGCCGTTGGCGCTGGCCACTTTTCTGATCGATGCGCGCAATTGGCCCGCGGCACCCGAGGCATTCAAGCTGACCAATATTGCGTTGCACCTGCTCAACGGCGCGTTGCTTGCCGGGCTGCTCGCCGCGCTCGGGCGGGCCCTTGGCGTCGAGCGCGAGCGGGCCGCGACGGCTGCGGTGCTCGCCGCCGGGCTGTGGCTGCTCGACCCGTTCTGGGTCAGTACCACGCTCTACGTCGTGCAGCGCATGGCAATGCTCGCGACGACCTTCGTCATCGCCGGGCTCTGGGCCTACGCGCACGGCCGTAGTCTGCTGCAGCGCGGCCGCCGCCGCGCCGGCTACGGCTGGATGAGCGTCGCGTTGACCCTGGGCACGATGCTGGCGACCTTGAGCAAGGAGAACGGAGCCCTGCTGCCGTTGCTGGCCTGGGTGCTCGAAGCGACGGTGTTCGACCGCCGCGGTGACGCGCGCGAGACGCTCGGGGTGGGTTTCGTGCGCTGGCGCCGCGTGTTCATCGTGCTGCCAGCGCTGCTGCTGCTCGGCTATTTGCTGCGCAGCTTGCCTGCGGTGTGGGAGGGATTGAAGCAGGGCCGCGACTTCACGCCGGGCCAGCGCCTGATGACCGAGAGCAGGGTACTGTGGACCTATCTGCGCGACATCTGGCTGCCGCGAGCGCACGACGGCGGCCTGTTCCACGACGATTTCCCGCTGTCCCACGGCCTGCTGGAGCCGGTGTCGACCTTGTTCGCCTGCTTCGGCATCATCATGCTGGCGGCCTGGGCCGTCGTCGCCAGACGCGTGCGCACCGACTGGGTCGCGGCCAGCGCCACGGCGGTCGCGTTCTTCCTCGCCGGGCATCTGATCGAGTCGACCTGGCTGCAGCTCGAGCTGGTGTTCGAGCATCGCAATTACCTGCCCGCCATCCTGATGTTCTGGCCGCTGTCGCTGGCGCTGCTGCGCGGCGCGCGCGATCGCGCCGGCAGGCTGCGCTGGCCGGCCTGGTTCGCGCTGGCCTTGCTCGCGCTGTTTGCCGCACAGACCGCCCGGCGCGCCGCGACCTGGGGCGCGCCGTTCCAGCAGGCCTTGCAGTGGGCGCACGAGCATCCGCGCTCACCGCGCGCGCAAGCCTATCTGGCCAATTTCTGGAGCCGCACCGGCAACCAGGTCGAGGCCGCGCGCCTGCTCGACGCGGCGCTGCGCGAGCATCCGCGCGACCTGTTGCTGCTGATCAACCGCAGCGATCTGGCGTGTGTGGACGGCGTGGTGCCTCGCGGATTGCGCAGTGCGCTGCTGGGGGCTGTCGCGACCGCGAACCTCGGTGCCCCGGTGACGCAGTTCCAGTTCGGGCACCTGCTCGACGCTGCCGGCTCGTGCGACGCGTTCGGCGCCCATTTCGAGTCCGATCTGCTCGATGCCGCTGGCCGCAACCCGGCGGCGGCACTTCCCGGGGTCGGCCTTGACCTGTGGCATCGTGAAGCGCTCGTCGCGCTGCGTCGCGGGGACGCGGCGCGCGCCTACGCGTTCGACCTGCATGCGCTGCAGCTGTCGCCGCCGCCGCCCGGAGCGCGCTTGCGCTTCGCCGCCGAGCTGGCGTCGGCAGGCCAGCCGCAGCTCGCGCTGCAACTGCTCGACGCGGTGCCGTCGCCGCTGCAGGTGATCCACGGCTGGAGCATGGCGGAGTGGCATCAGCGCTGGCTGCGTCACGTCGGTTTCTACCAAGAGAGCGAGCGCCATCTGCGCGCGGTTCTGCAACGCGAGATCTCAGCTGCGGCACAATCGGGCACTGTGAAGACGACCGAGGGCGAGCATGGATCGGATGCCGCAGCAGACGTGGCCCGCTGAGCCGACGGCAGCAGTCGTCGAGCCTTCTGCGACGATTGCATTGTCCGTGGTGCTGCCGGCGCGCAACGAGCAGGGTGCGGTCGGCGCAACGGTCGCCGGTGTGCTCGCGCGGCACCCGCAAGCCGAAGTGATCGTCGTCGACGACGGTTCGACCGACGACACCGCGCGCATCGCGGCCCAAGCCGGCGCGCGGGTGATCTCCCGTCCCTACGGCATGGGCAACGGCGCCGCGATCAAGACCGGGGCGCGTGCTGCGCGAGGCGACGTGATCGTGTTCATGGACGCCGACGGCCAACACGACGCGGCGGACATCGCGCGCTTGTTGCAGCGCCTCGACGACGGTTACGACATGGTCGTCGGCGCGCGTGGCGCGGGGTCGCAGGCCAGCGTCGGTCGTGGCCTGGCCAACGGCCTGTACAACCGGCTGGCGAGCTGGATGACCGGCCACCGCGTTGCCGACCTGACCAGCGGCTTTCGCGCGGTGCGTGCTGACCGCTTCCGCGAGTTCCTGCACTTGCTGCCGAACGGTTTCTCGTACCCGACGACGAGCACGATGGCCTTCTTTCGCAGCGCCTACGCTGTGGCCTACGTGCCGATCGTCGCGGCGCGGCGCGTCGGCCGCAGCCACATCAAGCCGCTGCGCGACGGGCTTCGATTTCTGCTGATTATTTTCAAGATTGCGACGCTGTATTCGCCGGCAAAGCTGTTCGGACCAGTGGCGCTGGCGTTTTTCGCACTGGGCCTCGGCAATTACGCCTACACCTACCTGCACCAGCATCGATTCACCAACATGAGCGCACTGCTGCTCAGCGCGGCGGTGATCGTATTTCTGATCGGATTGATTTCCGAGCAGATTACCAATCTGACCTACCGACGTGACGATTGACGGTGCCTGGCGCGTGCTGCAGGTCACG
>JAJZHS010000322.1 GCA_021798395.1 Pseudomonadota bacterium | reverse complement strand
AGCCCGGCGACGCCCTGCCCGATCAGCGCCGGCGTGTTCGGCATCGCGCGCACGATGCGCGCGGCACCGCTGCGCCGCGCGATCGCGGCGCACCGCACACCGGCCATGATGCTCAGGTGCAGCGCGCCTGCGACATGCGCCGCGCATTGCGCGGCGGCGTCGGCAAAGGCCTGCGGCTTGACCGCCCAGACGACGGTCGCGGCGCGCGCCAGTGCCGGGCCGGGCGCGGCCAGGGCCTGCACGCCGCAGCCTTCGGCGAGGCGCGTTCGCTGCGCATCGTCGGGCTCGATGACGACGAAGTCGCCAGGCTCGGCCCCGGCGGCGCGCAGGCCGCCGATGATCGCGGCGGCCATGTTGCCACCGCCGATGAAGGCAATCGGTTCCATGCCGCCATTATCGCGCGCGTGCCCGAGCCCGGGGCCGCGATGCGTCGGATGCGCCGTGCGCTCGGCGAACGCCGATGATGTGGGCGCCAAAAGGCCGCCGAATTTTTAGTTGGCCCTGCGAAATTTTCTGCGCCAAGACAGCGATTTCGGGCGACCCCGGGGTGAAGCAGAAACACGCATCGACGAGACGCCAGAACGCTGCGCGGCTCACGCTGCAGACGACGGAACCGATGAAGCGACCAAGGATGGACCGGTTTGCCGGTGAACTTTCCAGACGGCTCGGAATCTGACATTTGGCTGCACTTTGCAGCACGGCCGAACCATGAACCGGAGACCCGACCATGAAAGACCCCGCCAGCGCCCTCGATCACGTCGATCGACGCATCCTCGCCTTGCTGCAGAGCGACGGGCGCATGTCCAACCTGGCGTTGGCGCAGGCCGTGCACTTGTCGCCGACCGCGGTGCTCGAACGCGTCCGCAGGCTGGTGCGCGAGAAGTTCATCCTGGGCTACGAGGCGCGGCTCAATCCGCACAAGCTCGACGCCTCGCTGCTGGTCTTCATCGAGGTCATGCTCGAACGCAACGCGCCGGACGTGTTCGAACAGTTCCAGGCGGCAGCTCGTGACCGTCCGGAGGTCATGGAGTGCCACATGATCGCCGGCAAATTCGACTTCCTCCTGAAGACCCGCGTCGCGGACGTCGATGCGTTCCGCAGTTTTCTCAGCGGCGTTCTGCTCGGGCTTCCCGGCGTGCGCGAAACGCGCACCTACACCGTGATCGACGAGGTCAAGAACTCGCAGGCGCTGCGCGTCGAATGAGCGCGCCGCCGGGCTCGCCTGGGCCGGCGGCGTCAAACTCGGCGGCGTCGAGCTTCACCACTCCGGGCAACGGGCAGGCCTGCACCGCCCGGCGCAGCGCGTCGATGGCCTGCAGCCGGGTATAGCTCTTGCGCCAGGCCAGCACGACGCGGCGCGACGGAACCGGATCGCAGAACGGCACGTACCGGATCGAGTCCGGCCCGCCGAACTGCGACCAATCCACTTGGCGGGGTACCGACATCTGCGGCAGGATGGTGATGCCCATTCCCGACGCGACCATGTGCTTGATGGTCTCCAGCGACGAGCCTTCGAAGCTGCGCTGAATGCCTTCGGACGACGGCGAGAAACGCGCGAATTCGGGGCAGACCTCGAGCACGTGGTCGCGGAAGCAGTGTCCGGTGCCGAGCAGCAGCATCGTCTCGTTCTTGATGGCCTCGCTGCGCACCGGCGCGCCATTCGCGAGGCGGTGCCCCGGCGGCACCGCGACGACGAACGGCTCGTCGTACAGCGGCGCGATGCTGAGGCCGTGGTCGGGAAACGGCTCGGCCAGGATCGCGGCGTCGAGTTCACCGTTGCGCAGCATGTCGAGCAGTTTGACGGTCAACTGCTCCTGCAGCAGCAGCGGCATCTGCGGGGTCGCCGCGATGAGCGCGCGCACCAGCGGCGGCAGCAGGTACGGCGCGATGGTGAAAATCACCCCCAGGCGAAGCGGACCGGCAAGCGGATCCTTGCCGCGCTTGGCGATCTCGCGGATCGACGCGGCTTGCTCAAGCACCCTTTGCGCCTGCTCGACGATTTCCTGGCCAATCGGAGTGATGCTGACCTCGCTGCTTCCGCGCTCGAACAATTTGACGTCAAGTTCTTCCTCAAGCTTGCGGATCGCCACCGAAAGCGTTGGCTGACTGACGAAACAGCCTTCGGCGGCTCGCCCGAAATGGCGCTCGCGCGCCACCGCGACGATGTAGCGAAGTTCGGTCAGGGTCATAGCCCAGATTGAATCACATCTGCGGTTGGATTGCCTTCTTCTATCGAGCGGACACGGCGGATGCGTGCACACCTTCTCAGGCCGCCAGCCAGTCGACGCCGCCGCCCAACCAGCGTTCCAGGTGCGCGCCCGCGGCCTCCGGCGCGTGACGCAGCAGCCACGCCGCGGCGTCGCGCGCCCGCTCGACCAGGTCGGCATCGTCGCGCAAGTCGGCGTGGCGCAAGGCGTGCACGCCGGATTGCCGCTGGCCGAGCAATTCGCCGGGGCCGCGAAGCTCGAGGTCGCGATTGGCCAGCGCAAACCCGTCGGCGCTGTCGCGCAGCGCCTGCAGGCGCGCACGCGCGGTTGCCGACAACGGCGGCGCGAACAGCAGCAGGCACTCGGCCGCGCCGCCGCCGCGGCCGACGCGGCCGCGCAGCTGGTGCAGCTGCGACAGGCCGAAGCGCTCGGCGTGCTCGACGACCATCAGGCTGGCCGCGGGCACGTCGACGCCGACCTCGATCACCGTGGTGGCGACCAGCAGACGCAGCTGCCCGCCGGCGAACGCGTCCATCACCTCGGCCTTGCGCGCCGACGGCATGCGCCCGTGCAACACGCCGACCCGGGCTGCGTGCGCGCCGAGCGCGGCCTGCAATTCGGCGAACGTCGCCTCGGCATTGCGCAGGTCGGTCTCGCCTTCCTCGATCAGCGGGCAGACCCAGTACACCTGGCGCCCGTCGCGCACTTGGGCGCAGACGCGTTCGATCACCTCGTCGCGCCGCGCCTCGTCGAACACCCGCGTGCGCACCGGGGTGCGCCCGGGGGGCATGCCGTCGATGGTCGACACGTCGAGGTCGCCGAACAGCGCCATGGCCAGGGTGCGCGGAATCGGCGTGGCGCTCATCATCAGCAGGTGCGGCTCGCGCGCGCCGCCCTTGGCGCGCAGGCTCAGCCGCTGCGCCACGCCGAACCGGTGCTGCTCGTCGACGATCGCCAGCCCCAGCCGCGCGAACTGAACGCTGTCCTGGATCACCGCGTGGGTGCCGACGACCAGCGCCGCGGCGCCGCTGGCCGCGCGCGCGAGTTCGGCG
>JAJZHS010000321.1 GCA_021798395.1 Pseudomonadota bacterium | reverse complement strand
AGCCCGCGCCCGGGGCGCGCCGTGCTCAGCGGCCGCGACCTGCTCGGCGGCGGCATCTGGCTGGGGCTGACGCGCGACGGCCGCTTCGCCGCCCTGACCAACGTGCGCGAGCCCACTCCGCAGCCGCCTGCGGCACCGTCGCGCGGCGCGCTGGCGCTGCAGTTCCTGCTCGGCGACGCCGCGCCGCTGGAGCATGCGCAGGCCTTGCGCGCGCAGGACGCCGCGTACGCCGGATTCAACCTGCTGCTGGCCGACCTGCGGCTGGGGCAAATGGTCTGGACGTCCAATCGGGCACCGCACGCGCTGGTCGTTCCCCCCGGCGTGCACGGACTGTCCAACGCCGCACTCGACACGCCGTGGCCGAAGGTCGTGCGCCTTTGCCAACGCGTGCACGAGGCGCGCGCGCTGCCTGCGGCGCCGCAGAGCGCACGGCTGTTCGCGGCGCTGGCCGATCACCGGTGCGCAGCGGCCCACGCCCTGCCCGACACCGGGGTCGGCGCCGAACTCGAGCGCGCGTTGTCGGCGGCGTTCATCCGCCTGCCCGGCTACGGCACACGCAGTTCGACCGTGCTGCGCGCCGACGCGCACGGCATCCAGGTGGTCGAACGGCAGCACGGCGCGCCCGGCGGCGGCAGCAGCGGCGGACGCTACGCCATCGCCTGGGACTGAACGCGTTCAGTCCAGGCGCAACCTCATGTTCTGGTGGGCGATCCCCGCCTCCTCGAAGGCGTCGCCGAACGGCACGAACCCCAGCCGCGCGTAAAAGCCGAGCACCGCCCGCTGCGCGGCCAGCTCGACGGTGCGGTGGCCGGCCCGGCGCGCCGCGTCGAGCAGCGCCCGCATCACCGCCGCGCCCGCCCCGCTGCCGCGCAGTCCGCGCAGCACCGCGACGCGACCGATGTGGCCGTCGGGCAGCAAGCGGGCGCAGGCCACCGCGCCGCCGAGCCTGTTGTAGGCCACGGCGTGCATGCACGCGGAGTCGCGCGCGTCCCATTCGAGTTCGGCCGGAATGCCCTGCTCGTCGACGAACACCGCGCTGCGGATGGCCGCGGCGTCGGCGCCCAGCGCGCTCCAGTCGCCCAGCCGCACCTGCAGCATCGGCGCTCCGCGCGCGTGCGCCTGCAGCATGTCGACCAGCGCCGCGGGCAGCGGCTGCGCGCGCACCGGATGCGGCAGCGTGGTGTAGACGTACACCAACACGCCGTCGACCAGCAGCCGATCCTGCGCCCACATCGCCACCCGCAGCCTCAGACTGCTGCGTCCGACGTCGCCCGCGGCCACGCCGACATCGACCCAGTCGTCGAGCCGCGCCGGCGCGTGCCAGGTCAGCTGCGCCTGCTTGACGTAGAAGTCGCCGCCGAGCGCAGGCAGGTCGCGGGTATAGACCAGCCCGAGCGCTTTCCAGAAGCCGCTGACCGCGCTGTCGGCGTACATCAGGTAGTGGCCGTTGAACACCACCTGCTGCATGTCGACCTCGGCCCAGCGGACCTGCAGCCGGTGGAAGAAGCGGAACGCGTCACGGTGCGCAGCAGTCATCGCGCTCAATCTCCGTTTCCCCAGGCCGCGCGCAGCGCCGCCGCGGCCGCCTCGACCGCGGCGCCGGCCTGCGGCAGCGCGCGCCCCATGCGAATGAAATCGTGGATCATGCCGGGCCATTCGCGCACGTGCACAGCGACTCCGGCGTCGCGCAGGCGCTGCGCGTACAGCCGACCCTCGTCGCGCAAGGGATCGCACCCGGCCAATCCGATCCAGGCCGGCGCCACGCCGTCCAGCCGCGGCGCGCGCAGCGGCGCGAACCGCCAGTCGTCGGCATCGCCGGGCGCGCCGAGGTAGTGGCCGAAAAACCAGTCCAGGTGCGCGCGCTCGAGCACGAAACCGTGCGCGTAGCGCGCCGCCGACACGGTCTGCGCCCATCCGGCGGTGCCGGGATAGAACAGCAATTGCAGCGCCAGTTCGAGGCCGGCGTCGCGCGCGCCCAGCGCACTCACCGCGGCCAGGGTGCCGCCGGCGCTGTCGCCGCCCAGCGCGATGCGCATCCGATCGACGCCCAGCAGGGCGGCGTGCTCGTGCAACCAGCGCAGCGCGTCCCAGGCGTCGTCGACCGCGATCGGGAACCGGTGTTCCGGCGCCAGTCGGTAATCGAGCGCGAACACCGTGCACGCGCCGTCGCGCGCGAGCCGGCGGCACAGCACGTCGTGGCTGTCGAGATCGCCGAGCACGAAGCCGCCGCCGTGCAGGTACAGGAGCGCGGGCTCGGTGGCGTGCGCGTCGAGCGCGTGCGCCCGATAACGGCGCACCGCAAGGCGCGTGCCGTCGCGCGTCGGGCAATCCAGATCGACCACCTCATGCAGCGCCGGCGGCGCGACCTCCAGAACCCCGGAGGCGACGCGGTGGAAGGCGCGCGCCGCGGCCACGCCCAGATCCCACAACGGCGGCTGCCCGGCGCGCGCGATGCGCGCCAGCAACGCGCGCGCCTCGGGCGCGAGGTCGTCGTCGGCTGCATTCGGGTCCATGCCGCCAGCATAGCGCGTCGGCCGCACGCGACAAGAAACCGAGGTTTATGCAGATGAAGCCACACCGTGGCGCGTGGATCACGGAATAAATAAAAATAAACTTGAAATCATTCCGGTCGGCCCTAATACCCATGCGCGCATTGACCCTATGAAAATTATCCATTAGGGTCGCCCCATTATTAATCCTTCATAGGCTTTTTCATCGACTCGCCGTTAATATGAAGTCGTGTTCGCGATGCGCGCACACGACGGGCCCTTGCCGGTTCCGTGCGCAAGGTTCCGTGCGCAAGCATACGGCCGCCTGAGCCCATGACGAAAGCCCATCACTGACAGCAGACGCAAGGAGATCACCATGGCAAAGCAAACCACGCACGAAAATCCGGAAAGCTCGAATCGCGGCTTTGCTTCGATGAATCAGGAGCAGCAACGCGAAATCGCGTCCAAGGGCGGCCAAGCCTCAGGCGGCAATTTCAAGAACGACCCCGAGCGCGCCGCCGAGGCCGGCCACAAGGGTGGACAGGTGTCGGGCGGCAACTTCAAGAACGACCCCGAGCGCGCCGCCGAGGCCGGCCACAAGGGCGGACAGGTGTCGGGCGGCAACTTCAAGAACGACCCCGAGCGCGCTGCCGAGGCCGGCCACAAGGGCGGACAGGTGTCGGGCGGCAATTTCAAGAACGACCCCGAGCGCGCTGCCGAGGCCGGCCACAAGGGCGGGCAGCGCTGACCGCGGCCACCGGGCGCGAGGCTACAC
>JAJZHS010000320.1 GCA_021798395.1 Pseudomonadota bacterium | reverse complement strand
GGGCACCGCGGCTTCGGGCGGCCGTGCGCCGCGGTGGGTGGCGAGCGCGAGGAGCGCCTTTAGGCGGCGAGCGCGAGCGCCTGCTGCGCGTCGATGGAGGCGAGTTGCAGGGCCTGGGCGACGGCGGGGTAGGTGATGTGGCCGGAGTGCACGTTGAGGCCGGCGCGCAGGTGCGGGTCGTCGGCGCAGGCGCGGCGCCAGCCCTTGTCGGCCAGCGCCAGGGTGAACGGCAGCGTGGCGTTGTTCAACGCGTAGGTCGAGGTGCGCGCTACCGCGCCCGGCATGTTGGCCACGCAGTAGTGCACGATGCCGTCGACCTGGTAGGTCGGCGCGTCGTGGGTCGTGGCCCGCGAGGTCTCGAAACAGCCGCCCTGGTCGATCGCCACGTCGACGATGACCGCACCCGGGCGCATGGCGCGCAGGTGCTCGCGACGCACCAGCTTGGGCGCCGCGGCACCCGGCACCAGCACCGCGCCGACGACCAGGTCGGCGTTGACCACGGCGCGCTCCAGCGCGTGCACGGTGGCGTATTCGGTGGTCACGCGGCCGTCGAACAGGTCGTCAAGCTGGCGAAGCCGCGGCAGCGACTTGTCCAGAATGGTCACGCGCGCACCCAGGCCGATGGCCATGCGCGCGGCGTGGGTGCCGACGGTGCCGCCGCCGATGACGACCACGTCGCCGGGCGGCACCCCGGGAACGCCGCCGAGCAGCACGCCGCGGCCGCCGCTGGCCTTTTGCAGCGCCACCGCGCCGACCTGGGTGGCCATGCGTCCGGCCACTTCGCTCATCGGCGCCAGCAGCGGCAGCCCGCCGTGCGCGTCGGTCACCGTCTCGTAGGCGATCGCGGTGCAGCCGCTGGCCAGCAGCAGCCGCGCCTGCTCGGGATCGGGCGCCAGGTGCAGGTAGGTGAACAGCAACTGGCCCGACCGCAACATGCGGCATTCGTCGGGCTGCGGCTCCTTGACCTTGACGATCATCTCGGCCTGCGCGTAGACGCTGGCGGCGTCGGGCGCGATGCGCGCGCCGGCGCCGGTGTACGCGGCGTCGTCGGCGCCGATGCCGGCGCCGGCGCCGGCCTGCACCAGAACCTGGTGGCCGTGGTGGACGAGCTCGCGTACGGCGTCGGGGGTCATGCCGACGCGGTATTCGTGCACTTTGATTTCCTTCGGAACGCCGATCAACATGTTCGTCTCCTGTGTCAGCACGTTGCGGATGATGGAAATTGTGCGCTGACAGGCGTGAAATCGGCTTGCAAGATCGATCGGGGTGACCCCTTGTTCGCGCAAGATCGAGGCGTTTAAACTGCATTGTGCGTCGCAAAGTTGCGCGCCGTTCCGCCGGAGGTTGGCATGCTTGATCTGGATGCGCACGATCGCGCGATCCTCACCCTGTTGCAGCGTGACGGGCGCATGCCCAACGCGCAGCTGGCCGAGACCGTCGGCCTGTCGGCGTCGGCCTGCCTGCGGCGGGTGCAGCGCCTGGAGCGCGATGGTGTCATCGCGCGCTATGTCGCGCTGCTCGAGCCGCGCGCGCTCGGGCGCTCGAGCACGGTGTTCATCGAGGTCACGCTCGACAGCCAGCGCGAGGAGGTGCTGGCCGCGTTCGAGAAGGCCGCCGCGGTGTGCCGCGACATTCTCGAATGTCATCTGATGGCCGGGGATTTCGACTATCTGCTGCGCGCCGCGGTCGACGGCCCGCACGACTATGAGCGGCTGCACAAGCAGGAACTGTCGCGGCTGCCGCACGTGGTGCGGATCAAGAGCGGCTTCGCGTTGCGCACCGTGGTCAAGCGCACCGACTACCCGTTGTGACGCCGGATCAGGCCTGCGGCGCGCCGATCGGCTCGATCAGTTCCGGCGTGTCGCGCCGGGCGTCGCCGACCGCACGGTCGACGTCCCAGGCCTGCAGCGCATCGTCGGGCGCGGCGCCGAGCAGATCGCGCAGCGAGTCGGCGCGCGCGGTCGGGTCGAGCCAGCGCGCCCACGCGGCCTCGTCGGCCAGGATCACCGGCATGCGTTCGTGCAGCGGGCGCATCCAGGCGCCGGCCTCGGTGGTCAGCACGGTGAAGGTCTGCAGCTGCGGTTGCCCGGCGCGGCTCCAGTGTTCCCACAGCCCGGCCATCGCCAGCAGGCGACCGTCACGGCGGCTGACGAACAGCGGCTGCTTGCCGCTTGCGCGCTGCTGCCATTCGTAGAAGCCGTCGGCCGGGACGATGCAGCGCCGCGCCTTGTACGCGGCGCGAAACGAGGGCTTGTCGGCCACCGTCTCGGCGCGCGCGTTGATCAGCCGCGCGCCGATCGTCGCGTCGCCGGCCCACGACGGCACCAGCCCCCAGCGCAGCAGGTCGATGCGTCGCCGGCCTTCGACGACGCGCAGCACTGGAGCGACCTGCAGCGGCGCGACGTTGTAGCGCGCAGGCCATTGCAGGGCGTCGGCAGCGGCGGCGAACTGGTCGCGCAGGCGCTCGGGCGGGCTGCGCAGGACGTAACGGCCACACATGGATGGGGGCGGCTGGGTCGCGATGTGCACAGCATAAACCGGGGCCGGCGTATCGCCCAGCGTGGCCCGCGCGCGCAACCGCGGTGGGGCCCGGGGCCTGCGCAGCGGGTGTGAATACTGTATATTCATACAGGTTCAAATCCACCTTTCCGCTGCTCCGGTGCGCATGGCGCTTGCTGCCGATTTCCCGATCCTTCCCGACGCCCTGGCCGCCGCGGTCTGGCGCGCGAACGCCTGCGGTGCACTCGGCGCGCCCGGCCGCGGCGCGCACTCCAGCGGCTGGACGCAACTCGACGCCGAGCTGCCGGGCGGCGGCTGGCCGCCCGGGGCGCTGAGCGAAATCCTCAGTCCGCGCCCGGCGCTGCTCGAATGGCGGTTGCTCGGTCCGGCGCTGCGCGGCGTGGCCGCGCGCGGCGCCAGTGTGCTGCTGGTCGGCGCGCCGCAGCCGCCGTACCTGCCGGGCCTGCGCCAGGCCGGGGTCGGACCGGCACAGCTGGTCTGGGTGCGCGCGCAGACCGTGGCCGAGCGGCTGTGGGCCGCCGAGCAGTTGCTGGCGTCCGCCGGCGCGGTGCTGCTGTGGTTGCCGCAGGCGCAGCCGGCGCAGTTGCGCCGGCTGCACGCGCGCGCCGCAGGCAGCGAGGCCTTGTTGTTCGCCCTGCGTCCGCTGGCCGCGCGCGCCGAGAGCTCGCCGGCGCCGCTGCGGGTGCTGGCGCAGCCCGCCGAGGACTGGTCGCTTCGGCTGCAGGTGTTCAAGCGCCGCGGCGCGCCCCACGCGCAG
>JAJZHS010000319.1 GCA_021798395.1 Pseudomonadota bacterium | reverse complement strand
AGGAAGTAGCCAGCCGGTCCGGGAAGCGCGGCCGCCGCGATGCTGCACTGCCACGTGGCGCCGTCCAGACGCAGGCCGAGCAGCGGACTGGCCGCGCGGTCGACGTGCCACTCCGGAGCCTGCGCGACGGCGATCGGTCCGCCGCCGTCGCCGAGCCAGCGCGCCCAGCGCGGGATCGGCGCGGCCGATGCGATCGGCACATCGTCGTCGGCGATTTCGCCGCGCAGCGCCGTGCCTTCGAAGCTTTGCCGCATGTACACCGACAGCCGCATGCGGCCGTAGCGCGACGCATGCACGCCGCAGCTGTACGCACGTCCGACACCGCCGGAAACGTCGGCGGCGAACGCGTCGTACGCCGGCTGGGTGACCGCCAGCCCGTCGGCCACCAGGCGGCCGAGCACCGCGAACATGCCGTATCCGCCGCGCAGCACCACGTCGCTGAACGCCACGCTGGCGCCCGGAGCCTCGATCAGGTAGAGCGGCGACACTTCGGCGGGGCGATGGAAGAAGTCGAACTTGCACTGCTCGAAGCGCAGCCACCCGGCTTGCCCGCGCCCCGTCGCGCAGCGCCCGAGATGGCCCATCGCCTCGCCGTAGCAGCCCGAGAAGCAGGCTGCGTAGTCGCCCTGGTTCGAACCGCCGCCGATGTCGATGTCGAGCAGCCGGTGCACGTTGTCGAAATTGCATCCGATCGCGGTCAGCGCGAGCTGGCCGTGGCCGCTGCCGAAGCGCAGCGCGTCGAACGCCGTATGCGCGAAACTGACGCGGCAGTTGAACAGGTTCGGATTGCGCGCGTCGGCGTGGCCGTCGGCGTAACCGACCAGGTTGCCGACGATGGCGCAGTCGCGCAAAGTGATGAAGTCGCCGTTCGAAGCCGTCGGCATCCGGTTCGGCTGCACGCACACGCCGACGACGAACCCGCGCACGGCGACGCGTTCGAGCGTCACCCCCGAGGTATACCCCTTGCGATACGGCGTCTGCGGCCCCAGAAAGGCCGGATAGTGCACCTCCGGGTACGGCCGTGCGGGTGGCTCGCCGGCATAGGCGTCGATGGTCAGGCCGGCGTACGGCGCGTGCGGCGCGAAGGCGGCGCCGCGCAGCGCGGGCCCGCACCAAGCCGACGCGTCGCCGCGGTCGGCGATCGTGTCGTAGTGGGCGTCGAGCCAGTCCGCGTTGACCCCGCGCAGGGTGAACCCACGCAGCAGCACGGCGCGCATGCCCTGCACGTTCAGGCACGGCCTGTCGTTGAAGGTCGGCAGCAGCGTGCACCCCGGTTGCTGCGTGCCCTCGAACATCGACGTGCCCTCGAACGACAGCGACAGATACGACACGCCGTAGCCGATCTGGATGGCGTCGGTGATGCGGTAGGTCCCCGGCGGCAGCACGACACGGTCGACGCGGCCGGCGCTCTGGTACAGCGCGAAGTCGATCGCCGCCTGGATCGCCGCGGTATCGTCGGCGACACCGTCGCCGCGCGCGCCGAAGTCGGTGACGCGGACTTCGCCGGCGTCGGTCGATGCGCGCGCCTCGCCGACGGACGCGTGGCCGAGCGGAACCGCCAGTGGAAGTCGCAGCAGATCGCGGCGTTGCATCGCGGTGCCTGCGCGTTGCGGTGTGCGCCGACCGCTAGGCCGCGGTGGCCAGCGAGGCGATCGCCGCGCACAGGTTGCGCACGGTGCGGAAGGTGTCGCGCTTGAGCAGATGATCGGGGAATTCGACTTCGAAGCGGTCTTCGAGGGTGAGCATCACGCTGACCGAACTGAACGACGTCAAACCCAGTTCGAACAGGTCGGCGTCGCCGTCGACCTCGGCCGCGGGTCGGGCCAGCTGGGCGCAGCCGGCGAGGACCGCGCGGATTTCCTGCTCCATCGTTGACGTGTCCATCTTCTCTCCAGTCGGCTCCCGATCGGCACCGTTCACGCCAGCCAGCCGTCGAGCCGGCGGACGAAGTCGCGCACCAGCACGCGCACGCAGCCCGCCGTGAACAGCTCGGCAGCGTAGCTCACGTTGAGCCAACCGTCGCCGTCGTCGTGCAGCGCGAACGCCAAGTCGAATTGCGTCGTGGCGCGGTGCAGCCGCAGGTAGCGCGTGCGCGCGCCCTCGATCCGGTCGGTCACGTCGGGCATGCCCAATTGGTTGATCTCGACTCCGCGCAAGCGCCACTGGGCGTCGACGATTCCGTCCGGCAGGAGGCGGAACAAGGCGTCGTCGGCGATGTCCAGATGCAGGAAAGCCTGTGCGCAGGCGTCGCGGACCCGCGCGATGCGTTCGGCGGCATCGCGCCGCGGGTCGACTCGGGTGTGCAGCACGACGGTGTTGAACAGATTGCCGAAAACCTGCTGCGAATCGGCGTCGACGCGGTTGGCGACCGGCGCGAACAGAGCCACCTCGGACTGCCCGCAGCGCAGCGCGAGGACCTCCTGCAGGGCCGCGGCCAGGATCATGAACGGCGTGGCGCGCAGCGCGGCCGCCGTGCGGCGCAGCCGCGCGAGCCTGGCGTCGCCGAGGCGGAACCACAGGTTCGCGCCCCGGTTGCTCGTGCGCTGGGCCGCGCCGCCGTCACCCGGAACGCGCAAGGGGCGCGTCGCGCGCATGCGCGCGGCAAAGTCCGCGTCGGGCTGGTGCGGCGTGTCCGGGGCGCCGGCCACCAGATCGAAAAAATCGGCGCGTTTGGGCGCCAGCGTCGCACCGCGGCCGGCGCGCGCCGCGTTGTACAGCTCGATCCACTCCTCGAGCAGAAGCCTGAGCGCGTAGCCGTCGGCGATCATGTGGTGAAGCACGATGGCCAACGCGTGCCGCTCGCGCTCGACCCGCACCACCACCCAGCGATGCAGCACGTCGCGCCGCAGGTCGAAGGGTTGCGCGACCGCCGCCTGCAGGTGGGCGCGCGTCCAGCTGCGCCGTGCCGGCGGATCGTCGCCGACGGCCGCCACCGGATCGGCAGCGGGTGCGTCGGCCAGGGCGGGCAGCACCTGCGCCATCGGTTCGCCGCGGTCGAGGACGAAGCGGGTGCGCAGCAATTCGTGCCGTTCGATCAGCGCCTGGCAGGCGCGCTGGCACGCTGCCGAATCCCACGCGCCGTCGATCTCGAGCGCGCAGTGCAGATTGAACGCCGAGCCGCGGCGATCCAGGTGGTGTCCCGGTAGCGCGAGGCCCGTCGCGAGGGCTGGTTGCCGTAGACCGGCGCGGTGATGACGACGCGCGCGGTGCCCGGGTCGTCGTATGCGGGCACGGCGTCGAACGCGCGTTCGAGCAGCCGCGCGGCGTTGTCGACGTCGGATTCCAGCAGCATCG
>JAJZHS010000318.1 GCA_021798395.1 Pseudomonadota bacterium | reverse complement strand
AGCGCGGCGCGGATCACGCGCTGCGCGGTGTCGATGTCGCACGCGACGCGCGCGTCCACGACGCCGGCCTCAGTTGTTGCGCGGCGCGGCGCCGGAGCGCAGCGCGCGCGAGGCGCGGCGCGCGCGACGCGACCAGTTCCAGATCACCTGCTGGTAGGGACGCCAGCTGTAGTTCAGCGGAAACACCGTGAAGTGGATCAGCCTCGTGTATGGGATCAGCCCGAAAATGACGAACGCCGACAGGATGTGCAGCTGGACCAGCAGCGGCATTCCGGCTGCGATGTCGGCCCGAGGCTGCAGCAGGAAAATCGAGCGCAGGTACGGCGTCAGCGCGGCGGCGAACCACGACGTGCCCCAGTTGTCGAAATACGCGATCAGCGGTCCGGTGACCAGCTGCAGCAGCAGCAGCGCGTACAGCACCACGTCCATGCGCGTGGTCACCATGCGCAACCTGGCGTCGCGCAGCCGGCGCGCGATCAGCATCAGCAGCCCGAACAGCGCGCTCAGGCCGAATGCGAACAGCGTCCACTCGAGGATCAGCAGCCGCCACGGCTGGCCGTTCCACGCCAGAACCGATGCGGGCACCGCGAACGCGGCCAGGTGGCCGAGGAAAACGACGAACAGGCCCCAGTGGAACGGCTGCGTGCCCCAGAACAGCCGCCGCGTCTCGAGGAACTGCGACGACAGCGAGGTGACCTGGAAGCCGCGGCGGCGCCAGCGGTACAGCCAGCCGATGGCGAGCGCGGTCAGCGCGACGTACGGCAGGGTGGCGAACAGGGCTTGGCGGATGTCCATGGCTCAGGCTCCCAGCTCGACCGCGGCGTCGCGGTCGTGGATCGGAATGAAGTGTTCGCTCGCGCGCCCGGCGCGGCGCTGCGGCACATCGGGATAGTCGGCCTCCAGCCGCAGCGCCAGCGCGTGCAGCAGCGCGCGGTACGGGTTGCCGAAGTGCAGCGCCTCCTGCAGCACGATCTCGCCGCGCGCCTTCAGGGTGTCGAGGCGCTGACGAAGCCGCGCCTCGTCGAAGTCGTCGCGCATCGCGCGCAGCGCCGGAATCAGCACCTGCTCGACGAGGTCGCGGCGCAGCGCGTCGTCCAGCGCCGGCAGCAGCTCGAGCACGTTGCCGAGGTGGTCGGGAAGCTCGTCGCCGCAGTCGTGTCCGGCGCGCCGGTGCTCGTCCTTCAGCCCGGCGAGGAACAGGCCGCGCTTGTAGTCCTCGCCGAAGCGCGCGTAGCCGATCTCCAGACTGCAGATCGCCTGCAGCTCGAAGGTCTTCAGGAACAGCTCCTCGCGCGCGGCGGCATCGAGCCCGCGCAGCGCGGCGGCCGCCGCGGCGAACGCCTGCGCCGCGTCCGGGTACGGCGCCAGCGCTGCCGCGCAGGCGTCGAGCGCAGCGTCGGGCGCGACGCGCGGATAGCGCAGCAACGGCGCGAAGTGCGGGTAGACGGCGACGTCCATCACAGCCCCCTGGCCGGCTTGTCGCGCAGGCCGAAACCGGCGCTGCCCTTGCGGTCGTCGGTCGACTCGAGCATCTCGGCGGCCTCCTCGCGGTGCGCCGCCGGAATCACGAAGCGCTCCTCGTTCAGCGCCAGCGTGGTCAGCCGGAACATGGCGTCGGCGGTCTCGGCGTCGATTCCGGCCTCGGCCATCGCGCGCGCGACCTCGTCGGCCGGCAGGTCGCCGACGGTGACCATGCGTCGGTGGACCTTGACCGCCATCATCTTCTTCAGCACCCGTTCGACGCGCGCCACGTCGCCGGCGGCGAACATCGACGCCAGGTACTGCAGCGGCAGCCGCGAGCGCTCGATGCCGCCCCAGAACGACTCGGTCGTGGTGTCGTACAGCTGGTCGCCGGTCTTGCCCATGGTCGGCAGCAGCGGCGGCACGTAGAACAGGTTCGGCAGGGTACGGAACTCGGCGTGCAGCGGCAGCGCGATGCCCCACTGCTTGACGAACTTGTACACCGGCGACTTCTGCGCCGCCTCGATGGTCGAGTCGGCGATGCCGTTGGCGCGCGCCTGCGCGATGACCTCGGGGTCGAAGGGGTCGAGGTAGATGTCGAGGTGGCGCTCGATCAGCTCGTTCTCGTCGCACGACGCCACGGCCTCGATGCGGTCGGCGTCGTACAGCATGACGCCGAGATAGCGGATGCGGCCGACGCAGGTGTGGAAGCACGCCGGCGCCATGCCGGCTTCCAGCCGCGGGTAGCACAGCACGCACTTCTCGGACTTGCCGGTCGACCAGTTGTAGTAGGTCTTCTTGTACGGGCACGCGGTCACGCACATGCGCCAGCCGCGGCAACGCTCCTGGTTGATCAGCACCACGCCGTCCTCGCCGCGCTTGTACAGCGCCCCCGACGGGCACGACGCGACGCAGGTCGGGTTCAGGCAGTGGTTGCAGATGCGCGGCAGGTACATGAAGGTCAGCCGCTCGAGCTCGAACATGGCCTCGCGCTCCTCGGGGCTGAGCGCCTCGAGGTTGATGTCGCGGCGGGCGTAGTCCTGCGAGCCGCCGAGGTCGTCGTCCCAGTTCGGCCCCGCCTTGACGTCGATCGGCTGGCCGGTGACCAGCGAGATCGGCCGCGCGGTGGGCTGGTCGTCGCCCTCGGGGGCCTCGAACAGCTCGGAGTACTTGTAGGTCCAAGGCTCGTAGTAGTCCTCCATCACCGGCATGTCGGGGTTGTAGGTGATGTTCTTCAGGGTGATGACCTTGTTGTGGTTGCTGCGCGGGCGGATGCCGTCGCCGTGCTTCTCCCAGCCGCCCTTGTAGACCTCCTGGTCCTCCCAGCGCGTCGGATAGCCGGTGCCCGGCTTGGTCTCGACGTTGTTCCACCACATGTACTCGGCGCCCTTGCGGTCGGTCCAGATGTTCTTGCACGCCACCGAACAGGTGTGGCAGCCGATGCACTTGTCGAGGTGAAACACCATTGCGATTTGCGATCTGATATCCATGTCCGTGTCCTCAGAACTCGACCTTGTCCATCTTGCGCACCAGCACGTGGGTATCGCGGTTGACGCCGACCGGACCCCAGTAGTTCATGTGGTAGCTGAACTGCGCGTACCCGCCCACGCACAGGCTGGGCTTGAGGTGCACGCGGGTGATGCTGTTGTTCATACCGGCGCGGCGGCGTCCGCGCTGCTGCGACTTCGGCACGCTGTAGGTGCGCTCGACCGCGTGGTAGACGATGCACACCCCGGGCGGGATGCGCGCGCTGACCGCCGCGCGGGTGCAGTACACGCCGTGGTCGTTGTAGACCTCGACCCAGTCGTTGTCCTGGATGCCCAGTTCGGCGGCGTCG
>JAJZHS010000317.1 GCA_021798395.1 Pseudomonadota bacterium | reverse complement strand
CAGTGCCAGCCACAACGTGCGCACGTCGGCGGTCACCGGGCTGACGAAACCCTGCGCCTCGCCGGTGCGCGGATGCACGAAGCGCAACGCTGCGGCGTGCAGCGCCTGTCGGCCGAGCGCCTCGACCGCCCGGCGTTGCGCGGCGTCGGCCGCGCGCGCGTCGCCGCCCGGCAACCCGCGGCGCCCGTACAACGCGTCGCCGAGCAGCGGCAGACCCAGGTGCTGCGCGTGCACCCTGATCTGATGCGTGCGTCCGGTGCGCAGGCGACAGCGCAGCGCGGTGACCGGGCCGAACGCGGTGGACACGGTGGCCAGGGGCTCGAACAGGGTCTGCGCCGGCTTGCCCGACGCGACCACGGCCATGCGCAGCCGGTCGCGCGGGTGCCGCCCGATCGGCGCGTCGACGCTGCGCGCCTCCGGCAACGCGCCCCAGGCCAGCGCCAGGTACTGGCGCGACACGCTGCGCGCCTGCAGCTGGCGCACCAGGTCGGTCTGTGCCACCAGCGTCAACGCGACCACCAGCAGGCCGCTGGTGTCCTTGTCGAGGCGATGCACGATTCCGGCGCGGGGCAGCGCGGCGCACGGCGGGAAACGCGCCAGCAGTCCGTTCAGCAGGGTTCCGCTCCAGTTGCCGGCGGCGGGATGCACGACCATTCCGGGCGGCTTGTCGATGACCGCCAGGTCGGCGTCGCTCCAGACCACCTGCAGCGCGATCGGTTCGGGCGCGAAGCTGGCGGCCTCGGCGTCGACCGGGACCCGCAACTCGATCAGCGCACCGGCGCGCGCCTTCAGGCGCGGCGTCGCCGCGTCGCCGCCGCTGCGCACGCGTCCGGCTTCGCACCAGACCTTCAGGCGGCTGCGCGAAAACGCCGGAAACAGCTGCGCGAGGACCTTGTCGAGCCGTTCCCCGGCCGCTTGCGGCGGCACCCGCGCGCACAGCACATCGTCGGCGGACGCGGCGTCGGCCCCGTCCGCGGCCGGCGATGAGGGTTCGGCGCCCACGGGCGCCGCGGGCGACGCGGGATGCATGGCCGCAGCATAGTGCAGCCGGCGCCGCCGCGGCTGCTTCCTATAATGCTCGCCAGCCGCCACTTCCCCGAGCCGCCCCCCGTGAAATTCCCTTTCCCGAATGCCCGCCTGCCGCTGCGCGTCGTCCTGCTGCTCGCCGCCGCCGCGCTCGGCGCCTGCGCCGGGCCCGCGAGCACGGACATCACCGCGAACTGGTCGGCGCAGAAGCTGTACACGCAAGCCAAGGACGAAATGAACAGCGGCGCCTACGACACGGCGACCAAGTATTTCGAGAAGCTCGAATCGCGCTATCCCTATGGCGTGCTCGCGCAGCAGGCGCTGATCGAGGCCGCCTACGGCCACTACAAGCTGGGCGACCGCGCCGAAGCGCTGGCCGCGTGCGACCGCTTCCTGCGCATCTATCCGAACAACCCGGACACGGACTACGTTCTGTATTTGAAGGGACGCATCGATTTCTACCAGGACGGCAGCTGGTTCGCGGCGTTTTCGAGGCAGAAGCCGTACGAACGCGACGAGCGCTCGGCCAAGGAAGCGTTTCAGACCTTCAAGCAGCTGGTCACCCGATTTCCGCACAGCAAGTACGCGCCCGACGCGCGTCAGCGCATGCGCTACATCATCAACGCGCTGGCGTCGTACGACACCGGCGTGGCCTTGTTCTACGACCACCGCGGCGCGTACGTGGCCGCCGCCGACCGCGCCCAGCAGGCGATTCACGACTATCCGGACGCACCGGCCGTCGAACTCGCGCTGGCCGTTCTCGTCGACAGCTACGACCATCTGGGGCTGACCCAGCAGCGCGACGACGCCGAGCGCGTGCTCAAGCTCAACTACCCCCACAGCCCCTACCTGTCGGGCAAGCTGCCCAGCCGCGAACAATCGTGGTGGAGCCTGTGGTGACCGACTGAACGCGCGCCGCGCGGGTCGATCACGGGTCGGTCACGGATCGGTCGCGCGGCGGTTCGGGCGCGGCATGCGCGGCGAGGAACGCCTCGGCAGCGTCGGCGGTGTCGACGCGGGTGAACGGCTGCAGCGAACCCAGCAGCCTGCGCCCCCACGCGGTGGCGCCCAGGCGCCGATCGCAGATCGCCAGCACCCCCCAATCGCGCTCGCTGCGCAGCAGGCGCCCCGCTCCCTGCTGCAGCGCCAGCGCTGCCTGCGGAAGCGAGTAATCGTTGAACCCATTGCGTCCGGCTGCCTCCAGGCGACGAATGCGAGCTGCGACCAGCGGATCATCCGGAGGCGCGAACGGCAGCTTGTCGATCACCACCAGCGTGAGCTGTTCGCCGGGGAAATCGACACCCTCCCAGAAGCTGTGGCTGCCCACCAGCACCGCGCGCGGATCGGCCGCGAAACGCTGCAGCAGAACTGCCTTGGCTTCGCTGGACTGTTCGAGCACCGGTCGCGTCTGCGGCAGCAAGGCGCGCAGCCGCTCCGCGATGCGGCCGATCGCGCGCAGGGTGGTCGTCAGCACGAAGCTGCCCCCGGGGTTGACCGCGATCAGCCGCGCCGCCAGCTCGGCCACGTGCAGCGCATGGTCGGGATCCGACGGGTGGAAGCCGCTGCGCGGCACCAGCAGCCGGGTCCGCGCCGGATAGTCGAACGGACTCGGCACCCGCAGTTCGCGCAGCCGCGCGCCGCCTTCGGGCAGCGCCAGCGCATCGTCGTGCAAGCCCAGCCGCGCGCGCGCCCAGCGGAAGCTGCCGTCCATGGTCAGCGTGGCCGAGGCCAGGATCCACGCCTGCGGGCGCTGCGCCAGAAGGGCCGAGAACGCCGGCCCGATTCCCAGCGGCGTGGACAGCAGGCGCAGGTGGTGGTGGCCGACCTCGAGCCAGCGCACCGCCTCGACGGCCGCCGGCCGCTGCTGCGCGTCGACCGGATCGGCCGGCTGCGGCCACGTCTGCAGCGCGTCGCGTTGCTCGGCGCAGCGCGCGCGCAAGCGGGTGATTTCGGGAGCCGCGGCCTCGATCGGCTGCAGCGCCGCGTCGAGCGCTTCGAGCGCGGCGCGCCACTGCGCCAGCGCGTCGTGCCAGCCGGGCAAGGCGCAGGCCTGCGCCCAGTCCAGGCGCTGCGCGCCCGCCGGCGCGCACAGCCGCACGTCGCGCACGGCCTTCTGCAGCGCGGCGGTCAGCTGCGCCCAGTCGGCGACGCCGCGCGCGTGCTGCAGCGCGCAGGCCAGCGCGTCGCGCGCCAGTTCGTGCGCCTGTCCTGTGCCCAGCGCGCTGCCGAGAAACTGCGCGCCGACGTCGGCCAGTTGATGCGCCTCGTCGAGCACCACCGTG
>JAJZHS010000316.1 GCA_021798395.1 Pseudomonadota bacterium | reverse complement strand
CGTGCTCGGCGCAGACGCTGGCCACCGTCGACGGCCACGCGCTGACGCTGCAGCAAGTCGAAGCGGCCAACGCGCAAGCCGCGGCCAACGCGCCGCTGCGCCAGCAGATCGTCGACCAGTTCGTCCAGCAGCAGTTGCTCGCCGACACCGTGCACGAGGTGCCGCCGGCGCTGCAGCAGCGCATCGAGGCCGGCCAGGCCAATCTGCGCCGGCAGATGCTGGCGCAGCTCGCCGCCGACACGCTGTGGCAGCAGCACCCGTTCGACGCGGCGCAGCAGAAGGCAGCGTACGCGCGCGCGCTGGCTGCTTTGCCCGCGCATGAATACTGGGTGCGCTGGATCGTCGTCGCCAGCCCCGACGCCGCGCGCGACGTGCTGGCCGCGCTGCGCAGCGGGAAGTCGTTCGCGGCGCTGGCGGTGCAGCGCAGCAGCGGCGCCAACGCCGAGCTCGGCGGGGCGCTGGGCTGGCAAAGCGAGCGCACGCTGCCGGCCGCAGTGCTCGGCGAAGTGCGCAAGCTCAAGGCCGGCCAAGTGGCCGGGCCGATTGCACTCGACACCGGCTACGGCATCGTGCAGTGGGTCGCCGAGCGCGACACGCCGAAACCGACGCTGCAGCAGCTGCTGCCGTCGCTTGAGACACAATGGCGCACCGAACAGTTGCAGCAGCACCTGGCCGAGCTGCGCCAGGCGGCCAAGGTCGAGATGACGCCGCAAGCGGCCGCGGCGAAGACGACCGAGACCAAGGCCCCCGACGCGAAAACCGGAGCGAAAGAACATGGGCATTGAACGTCGCGCACTGGCCGCCGCCGGCCTGGCGCTGGTGCTGGGCGGCTGCGCCGCGGCGCAGGACGTCGCAGTTGATCGCGTGACGGGCGTGCAGTACCCGCCGACCAGCGTGGTCGAAGTGCTGCAGCATGCGCCGGCGCGGCCCTACCAGCTCATCGCCCGGCTCGACGCGCACGGCGCGGCGGGAACTCCGGTGGCGCAGGTGCTCGCGTCCTTGCAGGCCAAGGCCGCTGCGCTGGGCGCCAACGCCATCGTCGTGCAGGATTTGAGCACCCGCGAGCCGGGCACGCTGCAGCTCAACCCCTCGGGCGGCCAGATGACGCAGACTGCGGCGCAGGTCGTCCCCCACTTGAAGGCGCAGGCGCTGCGCTACACCGGAAACTGAACATGGACGCGACGAACACCCCGAACCCGGCCGACGAAACGGCAGCAGCAGTCGTGGTGCGCGAAGTGCTGCACGTCGGCTGCGGCCCGGCGCGCAAGCCGCACATGCCTGCGGCTTTCCACGGCGACGACTGGCGCGAAGTGCGCTGCGACATCGACGAAACGGCCGAGCCCGACATCGTCGCCAACATGATGGACCTCGGCGTGATCGGCGACGGCCGCTTTGACGCGGTCTACTCGTCGCACAACATCGAGCACGTGTTCGCGCACGAAGTGCCAGTGGTGCTGCGTGAGTTCTCGCGCGTGCTCAAGGACGACGGCGTGCTCGTCATCACCTGCCCCGACGTGCAGTCGCTGGGCGCAGCGCTGGCCGCGGGCCGTCTGGTCGAGCCGCTGTATCAATCGGCTGCCGGGCCGATTTCGGCCATCGACATCCTCTGGGGCCACCGCGCGTCGATCGCCGCCGGCAAAGTCTATATGGCGCACAAGTGCGGCTTTACCGCGCAGGTGTTGGTCGACACGCTGGTGCAAAGCGGCTTCGCTCGCGCGGCGTGCGCGCAGCAAGCCGGCGCTTTCGCGCTGTGGGCGGTCGCGACCAAGGCCGAAGCCAGTGCTGAGCAGCTCGAAGCGCTGCGCCGGCAATACCTGCCCTGCTGAAACGCGTTCAGCGCGCGCGGTAGCGCTTCAGCGAGTCCGAAGCCCACAGCCGCAGCAGGCTGCGCAGGTGCCAGTACAAGTGCCACGCGCTGCCGCGGCTGGCGCGGCAGCCGGCGTGCTGCACCGCGCACGCGGCGCGTGCCAGGCGCCAGCCGCCGAGCTGCAGCCGCAGGCACAGGTCGACGTCTTCGCAGTACAGCCGGTAGCCGGGGTCGAAGCCGCCCAGCGCCCGGTAGGCCGAGGCGCGGAACACGGCGAACGCCGCGTTGACCCAGTCGGCGCGCTGCGCCAGCTCGCCGCCGCCGACGTAGCGCCGCAGCAGGTTGGCCGGGGTCGGCACCGGGCGCGGCGGGTTGCACGGCACGCCGCTCGCGTCGAGTTGATCGGGGTAGGCGCAACCGGCGCGCGCATCGCGCGCCAGCGCCGCGCACAGCGCCGGAAACGGGTCGGCGTGCAGCCGCACGTCGGGGTTGAGCACCGCGAAATGCGCGCCGGCGTGCGCCTGTGCCTTGGCGAAGGCGGCGTTGTGGTTGGCGCCGAAGCTGTGCGGCCTGTCGTTGCGCAGCACGGTCAGCGGCAGGCCGGTGCAGGCGACGGCCGCCGCCTCTTCCAGGCCGGGCTCGGCGACGTTGAGCGTCAGCACCACGCGCGCGACGCTGTGGCGCGCGTGGTGCGCAAGGTCGCGCAGCAGCGCCAGCACCGCGTCGCGGTGGCCGTGGCTGACGATCGACACCACGACGCGCGCACGCGCTTCAGCCTGCGGATGCGGCAACGTCCGCGCCAGCGCACGCGGCAACGGCGCCGGCTCGGCGTGGCGCGGTGCGCGCAGCTTCGGGCCGCGCGGCGCGCGCCCGTCGCGCAACGCGCGATGCAGCGGCGCGGCGGGTAGCCGGGAATCCTGGGGGTGTCGTGAGCTCAAGGGCCTGAGTGCGCGAGACGGTCAGCGCAGCGCTGAAGTGGACAAGGCAAAATTGTATGGGACTTATTCCCATACGCTGGTCCCCACCTTCGGTCCCGCGTCTCGAGCACGGTTCTGAGCGGACATCATAGGTTGACCCGCTGCCGCGCAGCAAGCACGCATTCGCGGGTGAACCCCGCGCCGGGTCAAGCCGCGTCGCGCAGGCGCCGGTAAGCCTGCGGCACCGGAGAGCGCCACAGCCGCAGCAGGCTCTGCGCGTGCCAGTACAGGTGCAGCAGTTGCACGTGGCTGGCGCGGCGGCCGAGGTGCTGCACGGTGGCGTCGGCGCCGACCAGGCGGCGGCCGGCGAGCTGCAGCCGCAGGCAGATGTCGACGTCTTCGCAGTACAGCCAGTAGCTGGGGTCGAAGCCGCCCAGCGCCGCGTAGACCTTGGCGTCGAACAGCAGGAAGGCGGCGTTGACCCAGTCTTCGCCGGCCGGGCGCTCGGCGCGCGTCAGGTAGCGCGCGAGCAGTTCGGCCGGGGTCGGCACCGCGCGCGGCGGGTTGCAGGGGTGGCCGTGGGCGTCGGTCTGC
>JAJZHS010000315.1 GCA_021798395.1 Pseudomonadota bacterium | reverse complement strand
GCGAACGCGCGGCGCAGCGACGATGGCCGTCAGTCGCGGCGCGACTATCCCTTCATGCGCGCTGCTTCGGCGCCGCCGACGCTCTGTTTGAGCGAGGCCCGGTAGTTTCTGGGGGAGATGCCGACCAGCGTCTTGAACTGTCTGGAAAATGCGCTATGGTCGGCATAGCCGCAATGCGCAGCAATTTCGGTCAGATTGAGGCTGCCGGGCAGGAGTTTGCGCGCCATTTCAAGGCGCGTTTTCAGAAGCAACTGCCGCGGCGATAGGTTAAATATCGTCTTGAAGTATCTCTCGAGTTGGGCGACGGACATGTTCGCCATCGCCGCCAGCGAGCGCAGCTCGAGATTTCTCGCGTAGTTCACCTGGATGTGATTCGCCACGGCCGCGACGCGCTCATAGGCGGGATGATCCTGCTCCGGCGCCTTGAGGTCACGCGAAATCCCGACCAGTGCCACGCGCCGCCCGCCATCGGCGACGCAGTACTTGCTGGTCAAGCACCAGCCGGATCGGCGTCCGGTATAGAAATGCAGCTCGAGCTGATCGGTGATTTCGTCTCCCGAAGCGAGGACAGCGCGATCCTGTGTCGTATAGGCAAGGCCAAAACGCTGCGGAAATATATCCTGCGCCAATTTGCCGTAAAAATGCTCCTTGTTCCGCACCATGCAGCGGTCCATGAGCGTCTTGTTGACGAACAGATACCGGCCTTCGGCGTCCTTCAGGAAAAATACCGCATCGACGAGCGCGTCGAACACCGGCTCCAGGCAGCGGACCGCCTCCACCAGCTGCTCGACTTTCCCGGTGCGTGGCAATCCGCCCCACGGCGAAGCATTCATCGCAGGTGCGCCGGCAGCAGCTGAGCCGGAAAATTCTGATAGCAGATCGGGCGCCGGAAGCGTTCCATGGCCTGCGCCCCGACGGAGGTGAAGCGCGCATCGCTGGTCGCCGGGTAGGGTCCGCCATGCACCGTTGCCCGATTCACTTCAACCCCTGTGGGAACCCCGTTGAATACCAGTCTTCCGGCGAGCTTCTCAAGGGCCGGCAACAAGCTCGCGATGCATTCGTAGTCCTCATTTTCGCCGAACACCGTCGCCGTCAACTGCCCGGAGAGGTGTTGCAGTCCCTCGAGCAGGCTAGGTTCGTCGTCCACGACGACGACCGTCGCGGACGGCCCGAATAGTTCCTCCCGCAGCACGGGAGCGCCCCGCCTAAAGGCGCTGGCGTCGGCACTGAAAAGCTCGGCGTGCAGTGGCGCGTCCGCGGCATGCGGCGATAGCCAGTTCAAATCCTCGGCATGGGTGCGCGCTTGAACCCCGGTACGGTAGGCGATGGCAATTGCATCGTTAAGCATCGGCGCACGCAACTCGGTGCCGAACGCTGCTTGCAAGCCGACGACGAACTCGGCCGAGGAAGGGCCGCCGATGACGAGTATCAATCCGGGTTTGGTGCAGAACTGTCCGTTGCCCAGTCTGATCGAATCACCAAGCTGCTGCGCGATTTCGCCACCCCGCACACGCTGTGCATGGGGAAAGACGATGACTGGATTGATCGACGACATCTCCGCGAACACGGGAATCGGACGATCACGCCTGGCCGCCAAGTCGAACAAGGCGCGTCCTGCGGCCAGGGAACCGGTGAAAGCGACGGCCTGGATTGCAGGCTCCTGGACCAGGCGCGATCCCGTTTCGTGCGCGCCCACCAACAGCGAGAAGATGCCGGGCGGCTGGCCCGTGCGGCGCACAGCGCGCGTGACGGCGTTGGCGACCAGTTCCGAGGTCACCAGGTGTCCCGGATGCGCCTTCACCACCACGGGGCATCCAGCCGCCAACGCCGAGGCCGTGTCGCCTCCGGCGACCGAGAACGCGAGCGGAAAATTGCTGGAGCCGAACACCGCGACCGGCCCGATGCCGGTGTAGCCGCGCCTCATCTCCGGCCTTGGAGACGGCAGGCGCGCGGGCAGCGCGGCTTCGACGCACACGCCGTAGGTCGCCGGTTCGACGATGAGCTCGGCGAACATGCGCAGTTGCGCCACGGTGCGCGCTCGCTCCGCTTCCAGCCGCGCGGCGCTCAACCCGGTCTCTCGACTCGCCTGCTCGATCAATGCAGTGCCGAGGCCGTCGATCTCGCCGGCGATCGCCTCGAGCAAATCCGCCCTCGCACGAGGCGGGGTGTGCACGAAGGCATCGAATGCCGAGGCGGCCGCGGTGGCGGCTTCACGCACTTCCGCGTCGGTCGCGACACGAAATTCGACCGGATGCACAGAGCCATCGGCGGCGCTTATGCTGCGCAAGCGCTTTTCACCCGAAGCCACGAATTGGCCGGCGATCAGGTTGAAACCAAGGATTTCATTCACTTTCCACACCTCCATCATGGCTGAGCGCAGCCAGGCTCGTCGGCATCAGCGGGCCGCGTACCTGCGTCGGCCCCCAGCCGAACAAGGCGCGCGTCACGGTGCCGCACACGCGCCCCTGGCACGGCCCCATGCCGCAGCGCGTCACGCGTTTGGCTTCGTTCCACCCGGCGAACGCTTCCAGCGCGCTGAAGTCGACGTCCTCGCAGCGGCAGACGACGGCGTCGCGCGCCGCTTCCAGCGCCCAGCGCCGGTCGACCGCGAAGCTGCGCCCGACTCGCGCCGAGAACGCGCGCCAGCGTCGGCGCGCGCGCGCTTCGGCGCCGCCCAGGTCGAAGCGATCGACGAAAGCCAGCCCGGCGATGCGCCCTTCGACCATGGCCAGCTCGGCGCCACGCGATCCCGTGCATTCGCCGGCCGCGAAAACCCCCTCGACCGAAGTGCGCTGACGCTCGTCGACGCCGATCGCGACCTCGGCGAAATCGTCGGTGACGGTGCGACAGCCCAGTGCGGCGCCCAGCTCCGAGTTGGCGACGAGGCCGAGTCCGTAGGCGATGCGGTCGCACGCCAGCTCGATGCGCTGCGCGCCGCGGCGCAGCTCGAGGCCCTCGACGCGCGCGTCGCCGAGCGCGCGGACGATCCGGCCGGAGGTGATCACGCGCGTGCCCAGCTGGCGCGCGCGCAGCGCCGCGGCCTGTGCCAGCTTGCCGGGGTGGCGCCACAGACCGGCGGCGAACGCGGCCAGCACGCGCGCCGGCACCGCCTCGACGATCGCGACGAGCTCGCCGCCGCGGCGCGCGACGGTGTCTGCGCAGGCCCACAGCAAGGGGCCGCTGCCGGCGACGACGATGCGCTGGCCGGCGACGTCGACGCCGCCCTTGACCAGCGCCTGCAAGCCGCCGGCGCCGCTGACGCCGGGCAGCGTCCAGCCGGGAAACGGCAGCATCAGCTCGCGCGCGCCGGTCGCCAGCACCAGGCCGGTGTAATCCAG
>JAJZHS010000314.1 GCA_021798395.1 Pseudomonadota bacterium | reverse complement strand
CTCGATGCGCTCGACCTGGCGCGTCAGATCCTCCAGCCGCACGCCGTCGGGCCGCTGGAGCCCGCGACGCTCGCCATGCACGCGCTGCAGCCGCAATTCCAGCGCCTGCGCCTGCTGCGCCAGCGCACGCGCGCGCTCGGCCTCGGCCTGCAGGCGCTGCTGCGCCGCGGCCAGCGCGGCGCGCAGGTCGGCGGCGCGCAACTGCGCGTCGCCCAACGCAGCCTCCAGCGCCGGGATCTGCTCGGACTGGTCGATCACCCGTGCCTGGGCTTCGGTGTGGTCGATCTCGGCTTGCTCGATCTGCGCCGCGGCCTGCTCGCCTTCGGCGGCTGCGGCCGCGGCGCGCGCCTCCCAGTCGGCGCGCTGCTGCTGCAGTTCGTGCACGCTGCGCTGGGCGCGCGCACGCGCCTCGACGATGAAGCGGATCTCGGCCTCGAGCTGTCCGACCCTCGCCTGCGCCGCATACAGATCGGCCTGCGCCGAGTGCAGGGTGTCGGCGGCCGCGTACTGCGCCTGGCGCACCTGTTCCAGTTCGGCTTCGACGTGCCGCAGCGCCGCCGTCTGCGCCTCGAGAGAGACCTCGGCCTGTGCCGCTTCGGCCGCGATCGCCGCCTGGCGTTGCTGCGCCTCGCGCAGACGCAGCAACCACAAGCCGTGCTGGCTGGTCTGCAACGCGTCGTGCAGCGCGCGGTATTGCCGGGCGACCGCGGCCTGCTGCTCAAGCCGCGCGAGCTGGGCTTCGAGCTCGCGGTTGATGTCGCCCGCGCGCAGCAGGTTCTCGCGCGTGTCCTGCAGCCGGTTCTCGGTTTCGCGGCGGCGTTCCTTGTACTTGGACACGCCGGCCGCCTCTTCGAGCATCACCCGCAATTCCTCGGGGCGCGACTCGATGATGCGGCTGATCGTTCCCTGGCCGATGATCGCGTACGAGCGCGAGCCCAGCCCGGTACCGAGAAAAATGTCCTGCACGTCGCGCCTGCGCACGTGCTGATTGTTGATGTAGTAGCTCGACGTGCCGTCGCGCGTGAGCACGCGCTTGACCGCGACCTCGGCGTACTGCCCGAAGCTGCCGCGGATGGCGTGGTCGCCGTTGTCGAACACCAGCTCGACGCTGCAACGCCCGGCCGGCTTGCGCGCCGACGAACCGTTGAAAATCACGTCCAGCATCGACTCGCCGCGCAGTTCCGAGGCCTTCGACTCGCCGAGGACCCAGCGCACCGCGTCGATGATGTTCGACTTGCCGCAGCCATTGGGGCCGACGACGCCGACGCGGCGCCCGGGCAATTGCACCGACACCGGATCGGCGAACGACTTGAAGCCCGCGAGCTTGATGCAGGTTAATCTCACTAACTACTTGATTTAAAAAGATAAACGGACGCATCGTGGCGCATGGCGCGATGATAGCATCGCGCCGCCCGCGCGCTCCGCGCTTGCGCTCGCCCGATAATGCGCGGTTCCAGGCGCACGTCGCCGCCCCTGCTCCAAGCACCATGACCACCAAGCCGAGCAAGTCGCTGCAGACCTTCCCGAACCCGACGCCCGAACGCGACTACCACATCCACATGCAGGTGCCCGAGTTCACCTGCCTGTGTCCGCTGACCGGCCAGCCCGATTTCGCGCGCATCGTGCTCGACATCGTTCCCGACCGCAAGTGCGTCGAACTCAAGAGCTTGAAGCTGTACATGTGGAGCTTCCGCGACGAAGGCGCGTTCCACGAAAAGGTCACCAACCGGATCCTCGACGATCTGGTCGCCGCGATCGCCCCGCGTTTTCTACGCGTGCGCGCGCAGTGGTACGTGCGCGGCGGCATCTACACCAACGTCGTCGTCGAGCACCGCAAACGCGGCTGGAAGCCGGCGCCGCGCGTCGACCTGGACGATTTCGACCGCGCCGAGCCGACCGCGCCATGACCCGGCCACCGGTCAGGCGTCGATGCGCAGCAGCGCCTCGCCGGAACTGACCAGAACGCTGCCGTCCGGGCCGCTGGTCACCCCGTACGGCGTGACCAGCGCGCCAGGCAAGGCGCCGAACGCGAAGCGGTCGGCCTGCTCGCCCTGCCCGGCCAGAGTACTGACCCGGCCGGCGCGGTCGACGCGGCGCACTTTGCGGTTGCCGCCGTCGGCCACGATGATGGCTCCGCTGCCGGGCTCGATGCAGATCTGCTGCGGCTTGCGCAAACGCGCCGCGCCGCCGGCGCCGTCGACGTCGCCGGGCCGCCCCGGCGCGCCGGCCAGCGTCGACACCATGCCATCGGCCGCCAGCCGCCGCAGGTCATGGTTGAAATACTCGCTGACGTACACGGTGCCGTCGGCCGCGACCGCCAGGCCGACCGGGGTGTTGAACAGCGCCTGGGCGGCGGCGCCGTCGCGGTGGTCGGCCACACCCGGCGTGCCGGCGATGGTGCGGACCCGGCCCGCGCGATCGATCGCGCGCAGCGTGTTGTTGTAGGCGTCGGCAACCAGCAGTTCGCCGCCGCGCAGCGCGACGCCGATCGGATGGTTGAACTGCGCCCGCGCGCCGACGCCGTCGGCGAAGCCGGGCTCGCCCGCGCGCCCGGCCAGCGTGCGCACCACGCCGTCGCGCAACACCCGGACGGTGTTGGCGAACGCATCGGCGATGTACACGGCGCCGTCGGGCCCGATCGCGACCGCGTCGGGCCCGACGAAGCGCGCCTGCGCGGCAGGCCCGTCGACGCTGCTGCGCTGCTCGGGCGAACCGGCCAGGGTCTGCACCATGCCATGCGCGTCGATGCGCCGGATCAGGGCGTTGGCCGCGTCGGCGACGATGATCGCGCCGTCGCGCGGATCGCGCGCCAGTCCACGCGGATCGAAGAACGTCGCCTGCAGCCGCGCACCATCGCGGTGCCCGTGCGCGGTCGCGTCGCCTGCCCACAGGCTCAAACGGCCGCGCGCGTCGGCGCGCGCCGAGCTGCACGCCAGCCAAAGCGGCGCAACACTCAGGAACAATCGGCGGCCAGAGTCCATTGCAGGGGATCGCGGGTTCTAACTTCCGTACATACTAATGTTTGGATTAACGAAACGGGTCAGGCTCTGCCCAAATTCCGCGGATCGCCGCCACGCCCCAGGCACCGGTCGCTTGCACGGCAGGCAGGTGTTGCGGTCCGAGCCCGCCCAGCGCGAACACCGCGGCATCGCCCGCGTCGCGGGTCAGCGCGCGCAGGCCGTCCCAACCCAGCGTCGGCGCGCCCGGATGGCTCGCGGTGGGCAGCACCGGCGACACCAGCACCAGATCGGCCCGCGCACGGCGCGCCGCGCGCAGCTGCGCCGCGTCGTGGCAGGCAACCGACAGCAGCAGTCCGGCGGCGCGCGGCGCCGACGCACGGGCGG
>JAJZHS010000313.1 GCA_021798395.1 Pseudomonadota bacterium | reverse complement strand
CAGCGCACGCGCCAGCGGCGCGCCGAGGACGGCGAGCAGCAGCAGCCAGATGGTTCGGGAGCGCGCGGTCATCACGATCGTCGACGGGGGCCAAGCCGATGGTAGCCGCGGCGTGGCCGGCGAATCCTAGAATCACGCGATGACCGCGAATCCTGCATACACCCGAGCGCGCGAACTGCCGCGCTTGCTGCGCGAGCGCATCGTCGTGCTCGACGGCGCGATGGGCACCATGATCCAGCGCCTGCGACTCGACGAGGCGCAATACCGCGGCACGCGTTTCGCCGACTGGCCGCGCGACGTCAAGGGCAACAACGAGTTGCTGAACCTGACGCGGCCGCAGGTCATCGCCGACGTCCACGACGCGTACTTCGCCGCCGGCGCCGACATCGTCGAGACCAACACCTTCGGCGCCACGCGCATCGCGCAGGACGACTACGGCATGGCCGAATTGGCCGAGGCGATGAACCGCGAGGCCGCGCGCATCGCGCTGGACAGCGCGCGGCGCCACGCCACGCCGCAGCGCCCGCGCTTCGTCGCCGGCGCGTTCGGCCCGACTCCGCGCACGGCGAGCATCAGCCCGGACGTCAACGACCCGGGAGCGCGCAACGTCGATTTCGAGCAGCTGCGGGCCGCGTACTACGAGCAGGCGCGTGCGCTCGGCGAGGCCGGGGTCGACCTGTTTCTGGTCGAAACCATTTTCGACACCCTGAACGCCAAGGCCGCGCTGTTCGCCATCGACGAGTGGTTCGAGCACAGCGGCGAACGCCTGCCGTTGATCATCAGCGGCACCGTGACCGACGCCTCCGGGCGCATCCTGTCCGGGCAGACAGTGGCCGCGTTCTGGGCCAGCGTGCGCCACGCGCGTCCGCTCGCGGTCGGGCTGAACTGCGCGCTCGGCGCGGCGCTGATTCGCCCGTATCTGCAGGAGCTGGCCGCAGTCGCGAGCGACACGTTCATCAGCTGCTATCCGAACGCCGGCTTGCCGAACCCGATGAGCGACACCGGGTTCGACGAAACCCCCGAGGTGACCGCCAGGCTGCTGCACGCTTTCGCCGCCGAAGGATTGGTCAACATCGTCGGCGGCTGTTGCGGGACGACTCCCGAGCACATCGGCGCGATCGGCGACGCAGTCGCGCACGCGGCGCCGCGGCTGGTCGCTGCGCCGGGGCGGTTTCGCGCTTGACGCAACGCACGCGTTACATATTGTCGCAGCGTGGTTGGCACGCCGCAGCAACAATAACGCCCACAGTCCAAAATCAGGTCCCGCGCCGAGCGCGGGCGACACGATGTCCGTCAACACGCGGTCGCAGTCCCACCCAGCCTTGATCGATTCCCCCTGCGCGCCCGCTGCGGTGGCGCGGGTGTTCGCCTCGGCTGCCGAGCTGTTTGGCGTGCTGGCCACGCCGCTGCGTTTGCGCATCCTGAACGCGATCTGCGCGCAGGAACGCGGCGTCAACGACATCGTCGAGCTCGTGCATTCGACCCAACCGAACGTGTCGCAGCACCTGAAAGTGCTGTACCTGGCCGGGATCGTCAGCAAGCGGCGAGAAGGCAACCAGATTTATTACCGGGTGCACAACGACCAGGCGATGCAGCTGTGCCGCATGGTGTGCACCCAGATCGCGATCGATCTCGCCGAGCGGCAGGAGCGTCCCGCGGCCGAGCGTCTGGCGCTGCGCCGCTCCGCCTGACGCGGGCACTCGCCGCGCCGCTTCGGCTCAGTGCGGAGGCGCGCGACGCGGCGTCTCCAGGCTCGGGTGCATCGCGGCCGTGACCTGCGACAGGGTCGACAGCTTGCTCGACGTCGTGCGCAGCTTCTCGGCCAGGCGCGAGGCGATTCCCAGCGCCAGCTTGGCGCCGATCAAAGGACGCTCGCGAACCACCTGGGCGAGCGCCTCGCGCCGCAGCAGCGCGACGACCACGTCGCTGTTCGCAACGCAGCTGGCCGAGGGCGGTGCGTCGTTGAGCAGGCCCATCTCGCCGAGCAGCGCGCCCGGCCGCGCCAGCGACACGACCAGGCCGTCCGAGCTCGGGGTCACGCTGCGTTCGACGCCGACATCGCCGTCGAGCAGCAGCAGCAGCCCGTCGACGCGCGTCGGATCGTCCTGGCGGATGAACACGGTGCCGGCGGCGATGCGCTGCACCTGCATGTAGCGCGCGAGCCGTTTCGCTTCGGCGGCGTCGAGCCGCATCCAGGCGGGCATGCCGAGCAGGGCTTCGACGATCTGCGGCGTCCATTGCCGAAGTTCGGACGACGAGGGGGAGATGTGGCGTCGCAGCAACGAAAGCATGATCGGGTGCCTAAAATGCCGGGTCCGGCGCGCGCATTGTCGCATTGCGCCGGACCCGACCGGTCGCGTCCGACCGGCGATGCCACGACCGCGCCATGACCGACTCCGCCGCCCCCGCCCCCGCCTCGCCCCGCCCCGCCACGCCGCTGCTGCTGTCCGGCCTGGAACCGCTGGAAATCGGCCCGGGGAGCCTGTTCGTCAACATCGGCGAGCGCACCAACGTGACCGGGTCGAAGGCGTTCGCGCGGCTGATCCTCGCCGGCGAGTACGACCGCGCGCTCGCCGTGGCGCGACAACAGGTCGAGAACGGGGCGCAGATCGTCGACGTCAACATGGACGAGGCGATGCTCGACAGCCGCGCCGCGATGGTCCGGTTCCTCAACCTGATGGCGTCCGAGCCCGACATTGCGCGGGTGCCGGTGATGATCGACTCGTCGAAGTGGGACGTCATCGAGGCCGGACTGCGCTGCGTGCAGGGCAAGGCGATCGTGAACTCGATTTCGCTCAAGGAAGGCGAGGCCGAGTTCGTGCGCCAGGCCCGGCTGGTGCGCCGCTACGGCGCCGCCGCGGTGGTCATGGCGTTCGACGAAAGCGGCCAGGCCGACAGCTACCGCCGCAAGATCGACATCTGCGCGCGCGCGTACCGGGTGCTGCTCGAGCAGGCCGACTTCCCGGCCGAGGACATCATCTTCGACCCCAACATCTTCGCCATCGCCACCGGAATCGCCGAGCACGACCACTACGCGGTCGACTTCATCGAGGCCACGCGCTGGATCAAGGCCAACCTGCCCGGGGCCAAGGTCTCTGGCGGAGTCAGCAACGTCAGCTTCTCGTTCCGCGGCAACGACGCGGTGCGCGAGGCGATCCACACCGTGTTCCTGTACCACGCGATCCGCGCCGGGATGGACATGGGCATCGTCAACGCCGGGCAGATCGGCGTCTACGACGCGCTCGACCCCGCGCTGCGCGAGGCGGCCGAGGACGTGGTGCTCGACCGCCGGGCCGACGCTGGCGAGCGCCTGGTGGCGCTGGCCGAGGGCCTCAAGGGCCGCG
>JAJZHS010000312.1 GCA_021798395.1 Pseudomonadota bacterium | reverse complement strand
AGGCGCAGCTGCCTGGCCACCGCCTGCGCGGCCTCCAGGCTGGTGCGGAACACCGTTTCTTCCAGGTTGCGCTGGCCCAGGAAGGAGCCGGTGTTGACGTCGATGGTGGTCATCGCCTCGGTCTGGTCAATGACCAGGTAGCCGCCGGACTTGAGCGGCACCTGCTTGTCGAGCGCGCGGCCGATCTCGTCCTCCACCCCGAACATGTCGAAGATCGCGCGGTCGCCGCTGTACAGCTCCAGCTTCTCGGCCAGCACCGGCATGTACTTGGCCACGAAGGCCTGCAGCTGGGCGAAGGTCTCCTTGGAGTCCACCTTCACCTTGTCCACGTCCTTGCGGATCAGGTCGCGCACCGAGCGCAGCGGCAGGCTCAGGTCTTCATAGATGTTGCTGCACGACGCCGCCTCGCGGCCGCGGCGCGGCGTCAGCGCAGCGACACCGGAGTCGGCAGTCCGCCGGCGGCGAACCAGGCGGCCAGGGCGCGGCAGTCGCGCCGCTGGGACGGCGTCAGCCGCGCCAGAGCGGCGCGTGCGCGCGCCAGCGCCGCGGCGTCGTCGGCGCCGTGCACGCCGCGCCGGTACACGACCATGAACGGCGCCAGAGCGGTCTGGTGGCGACGCACCCCGGGGCCGAGCGCGGCCAGCGCGGCGTCGAGTTCGGCCACGCTGAACGCCGCGCGCAGCGAGTTGAAGTAGTCGGCGGTGAAGGTCGGTCCCTGTTCGGCGGCGCGCTGGTGCGCGAAGTGGCGCTGGGTCGCGGCGCGGCGCAGGCGCCCGAAATCGGCGACGTAGACGCCCCCGCCCGGCCTGAGCACGCGGCTCATTTCGCGCGCGGCGCGATGCAGCGCGTCGAGGTCGGGCAAGTGGTGCAGCGACAGCGTGCAGGTGACGCAGTCGAAGGCGGCGTCGGGCAGCGCGCGCAGCGCGGTGAGGTCGCCGCGGCGCAGCGCCACGCCGCCGGCGCCGCCGGAGTCGAGGGTGCGCCGCGCGCGGCGCAGCATCGGGCGCGACGCGTCGACGCCGACGAAGCGCGCTCCGGGGTGCAGTCGAGCCAGATGCAGCAGCTGGTTGCCCGGGCCGCAGCCCAGGTCGAGCACCCGGTCGCCGGGGCGGATGGACGCTGCGGCCTGCACCGCGTGGTAGTGGTAGATCGGCGCCAGCACGCCGCGGTCGCCGCCGACGGCGCAGAAGGCGTCGACCTGCGCTGCGTCCGCCATCACCGCGCACGGCTCGGGCACCCGCGCCGGCGCGCGCCCGGGAAGGCGTTCGAGCAGCAAGTGGGCGAACATCGCGGCGGCGGACATCGGATCGCGCGGGCGGCGCCGCTCAGCGTCGGCGCCAGGCCAGCCGCGGCAGCCGCAGCGCGAAGCCGGCGAGCAGCCGCAGATGCATCCAGGTCAGCAGCGCGTTGTCGCGCAGGTAGCGGAAATGCGAAACCCCACCTTCGTCGGCGGCCAGATAGCGCACCGGTGCGGGAAGGTTCAGCGGCGGCACGCCCTCCCAGCACAGGCGCACCGCGGCTTCGGGGTCGAAGTCGAAGCGCCGCATCCAGCGCGTGCGCCGCATCACCGCGACCAGCGGCGCGATCGGATAGACGCGGAATCCGTACAGCGAGTCGCCGATCCCGGCCCACAGCGTTTCCAGGTTGGCCCACCAGTTCGACACCCGGCGCCCCTTGACGCGCAGCGCCGGCGCGCTGGCGTCGAACTGCGGCACGCCGAGCACCATGGCGTCCGGGCGCGCGCTCGAGCATTGCATGAAGCGCGCGATCAGAGCGGCCGGGTGCTGGCCGTCGGCGTCCATGCACAGGGCGTGGGTGAATCCGGCCTGCTGCGCCTGCTGCAGGCCGTGCAGCACCGCGGCCCCCTTGCCGCGGTTGCGCGGCAATTCCAGCACGCGCAGCCCGGGGTCCTGCGCCGCGCGGGCGCGCAGTCCCGCGGTGGTGCCGTCGGTGCTGCCATCGGCGACGACCCAGACCGGGCTCCACGCCGCGCGGGCGGCGCGCACCGTCTCGAACACCTGCGTTCCCGGGTTGTAGCTCGGGATCAGCACCAGATGCGTCTTCGAGGCTTGCATCGCGTCAACCTCCGGGGGCGTCGGGTTGCGCGGCGAGCTCGCGCTCGAACGCCGCGCGCAGCCGGCGCATGGTGTCGTCCACCGACGTCGTGGCGTGCAGCCGCGGGCCCAGGCGGGCCTGGTAGCACAGGGGAAAGCGCGGCGGACGCCAGATCGGCCAGCCCTTGGCCAGATACGACGAGTTGCTGTGCAGCACGACCAGCTGCAGCGGCACGCCGCCGCGTTTGGCGATCAGGCCCACCCCGGGCTTGAGCGGATCCAGCGGCGCGTGCGCCGTGCGCGTGCCTTCGGGGAAGACCAGCAGCCGCTGGCCGGCGCGCGCCGCGCGCGTGGCCTCGCGCAGCATCTGCACGCCGTTGCGATTGGGGATGTAGCCGGCCAGGCGCGCGCCGATGGCGAGGAACACGTTGGCCGCCAGGCTGGCCTTCATCAGGCACAGCACGCTGCGCAGCCGCGACACGATCAGGAACACGTCGATCATGCTCGGATGGTTGGCCACCAGCAGCATGCCGCCGGACCGGGCGTCGAGCGCATCGAGCGCGCCCAGGTCCAGGCGCATCAGCCCGCAGGCCGCGCAGCCGGACAGGAACACGCGGAACACCGCGCTGATCAGCCGCTGCAGCAGCGGCTCGCGCCAGCGTCGCGGCGCCAGCGCCAGCGGCATGCACGCCAGGTTGCCCAGCAGCAGCATGGCGCCGAGCCACAGCAGCATCAGATAGAACAGCAGCAGCTGAAGCAGCCGGTGCATGGCGCGCTCCGCGCTGTCAGCGCGCCCCGGCGCGCCAGCGCTGCCAGCCGCGCACGGTCGCCGCGATGCCCATGTGCGGTCGCCCGGGCAGCACGCGCACACGCACCGCGTACTCGACGACGAACATCGCGCCGACCAGCAGCGGCGTGGCCACGTTGGCCAGCAGCGACCACCAAGCAAGGCGGCCGGAGGCGAACAGCGTGACCGACGCGCAGCCGAGGACGACGAACAGCAGGGTCCAGGCCAGCGTGACGCGCCAGGTGTAGCGGAAGTAGTCGTCGCCGATGTCGCCGGTGATGCACAGCCGAGCGATGCGCGAACACAGCGCGCGCTCGTGGCCGGACCACAGCGTGGCGCCGAACGTCAGCGCCAGCGTTGCCATCGCTCCGACGTGCTGGACGAAATACAGCAGCGCGGCGTGGTCGCGCAGTTGTTCCAGATGGCGCAGCAGCGCCGCGGCCAGCGCGGCCCACAGCGCGAGCGCCGGCAGCCGCCGGCGCGCGCGCCAGGCCATGCCGAGCCCGA
>JAJZHS010000311.1 GCA_021798395.1 Pseudomonadota bacterium | reverse complement strand
GACGCCACGGGCGGCGCGGTCGCCCGCCGCTTTGCGGGCGAAGGCCTGGTCGTCTGCGCGGTGCGGCGCGACGCCGAGCGCCTGCACGCGCTGGTCGACGCCATCCGCGCCGTCGGCGGCCAGGCCCATGGCCTGGCCGCCGACGTGCGCGCCGAGGACGCCGTGGTCGCGCTGATCGAGCGCGTCGAGCGCGACATCGGGCCGATCGACGCGCTGGTGTTCAACGTCGGCGCCAACGCCCGCGTCAGCCTGCTCGAGCAGGACGCGCAACACTACGCCGAGTTGTGGAAGACGGGCTGCTTCAGCGCATTCCTGTGCGCGCGCGAAGTCGCGCGGCGCATGGTGCCGCGGGGCCGCGGCACCATGATCTTCACCGGAGCGACCGCGTCGCTGCGCGGATCATCCCACTTCGCCGCGTTCGCCGGCGCCAAGCATGCGCTGCGCGCCCTGGCCCAAAGCGCGGCGCGCGAACTCGGTCCGCTCGGCGTGCACGTCGCCCACGTCGTGATCGACGCGGCCATCGACACCGCGTTCACCCGCGCGCGCCACCCGCAGCGCGACGCGCTGAAGGCCGACGACGGCATCGTCGACCCGCGGCACATCGCCGATGCCTACTGGACGCTGTACAGCCAGCCGCGCGACGCGTGGACCCACGAACTCGACCTGCGCCCGTGGATGGAACACTGGTGACGCGACTCCGGCGCGCGGCCGATGCGCGCCGGCGCGCACTCAGCCCGGTTCCGTCCCCGAAGCCGCGACAAACGTGCCGATGCGCGCGATCACCTGCGCGGCGCGTTCGCGATGCGGAACATGACCGGTGTCGTCGAGCAGCATCAGCTCGGTCGGTCCGGAGCAGCCGGCCGCGAGCAGCTTCGGGTGCACGTCCGACCCGTACGCATCGAGCGCGCCGTGAATCGCCAGCAACGGGCAGCGCACCTGCGCCAGCACGGGCTGCAGGCTCCAGGCGGCGAACTCCGGACGCAGCCAGCTGCCGATCCACGCTTCGAGCACCCACGCCGTGCGCGCGCCGTGGTAGCGGCGCAGGCGCGCGAACTGCTGCGGGTCGGCGAACTGATCGCGCGCCGCCGCGATGCTGTGCAAGGTACGGTCCTCGGCGTAGACCTGCGCCGCCTCGGTGATCAGCGCTTCGCAGGAATCCGGGTAGGCGACCGCGCAGTGCACCGCCATGCCGCCGCCGACGCTGTGGCCGAGAGCGACGAACGCGTCGATGCCGAGTTGCGCGCGCACCGCGGCGAACCCCGTGCGCGCCTCCTGCGCGACGAAATCCAGCGCGGGCATCGCGCTGCACGGCTGCGAGCGGCCGAAGCCGAGCCGGTCATAGGCGATCACCGGGCGCGCGGTCGCCGCGGCCAGCTGTTCCGGGAATTCCCGCCACAGCGCGACACATCCCAGCGAATCGTGAAAAAGCACGATCGGGTTGCCGCCGCGCGCCGCACGCGGCGTCCACGCGCGCACGAACAGCCGCTGCCGCGGCGCAAGCGTCACCCAGTGGTCCTGCACCGCGATCGCGGTGGCTTCGGTGGTTGTCGACATCGGCGTGCGGATCGCTGCGAAACCATCAGCATACCGGCGCCCGGCGCGGCGCCCGGATCACGTTCAGCGCGACGCGATCAGCTTGAGTCCGAGTCCGACGAACACCATGCCGGCGACCCGATCGAGCCACTGCCCGAGCCGCGGGTTGCGCTTGAGCCGCTGGCCGATGCTGCCCGAGAACGCGCCGATCAGCGCGAACAGCACCGCCGCCTGCAGCGTGAAGGTCACGCCCAGCGCGGCCATCTGCCAGGCGACGTGGCCGTGCGCCGGGTCGACGAATTGCGGCAGGAAGGACAGAAAGAACAGCACGACCTTCGGGTTGATCGCGTTGGCCATCACGCCGCGCGCAAACAAACGGCGCAGAGGCTGCTGCGCACCGCCGACCGCGCGCTGCGTCGGCCCGGCGCCGCGGCTGCGCAGCGCGCCGATCCCCAGCCACACCAGATACGCTCCGCCGCCCACGCGCAACAGGCCGAAGGCCAGCGGCGAGGCAGCGATCAGCGCGCTGACGCCGAGCACCGCCAGCACGGTATGGCTCAGGCAACCCGAGGCGCAGCCCAGGCCGAACGCGATGCCCTGACGCCGCCCGCGCGCCATGCCCATGCCCAGAACCATCAGATTGTCCGGGCCCGGCGCGACGGTGATCAGCACGGCGGCGAGCAGAAAACCGAGAAATTGCGTGTCGGTCAGCATCGGCCCATCATAAGCTCGGCACGTCTCGCTCGCCAGCGCTGCGCGGGCGCCGTGCCGCGGCTACGATACGCGCAGCCCGCCACGCGCACCGAGCCACCCCCGCCATGCCCTTGCACGACGACATCTACACCGAGCCGTCCCCGCTCGACTTCGACACCCTGGCCAATCTCGGCCCGCTGACGCCGCTGGCCGGAGTCTGGGAAGGCGACCGCGGGCTCGACGTCAAGCCCAAGGCCGAGGGGCCGAAGAAGCAGGCTTATGTCGAGCGCATCGAACTGCAGCCGATCGACCCGCAAACCAATGGCCCGCAGCTGTTCTACGGACTGCGCTACCACGCGCACGTGGTCAAGCCAGGACAGGTCAAGACCTATCACGACCAGGTCGGCTACTGGCTGTGGGAGCCGGCCACCGGAACACTGATCCAGACCCTCGCGATTCCGCGCGGCCAGATCGCGATGGCCGTCGGGCACGCCGCGGCCGATGCGCGCGCCTTCGAACTGGTCGCCAGGCTCGGCGACGAACACGCGAACATCTGTTCCAACCCTTTCCTCGCCGAAGCATTCCGCACCATCGAATACCGCATCCGGGTCCAGATCGACGACGACGGAAATTGGAGCTACGACGAAGACACGGTTCTGCTGATCCGAGGCCGGGCCGAACCGTTTCACCATACCGACCGCAACCGGCTGCGCAAGATCGCCGAGCCGACGCCGAACCCGATGGCGCAGAGCAGCTTCTGAGCGCGCTCAGCCGGCGGCAGCGGAACGCAATCCCGGAAGCCCACCGAGCACCAGTGCGACGCTGTGCGCGACCCACCGTGCGCGCTCGTCCGGCGCCATCGGCTCACCGACCCCGAGGGCGCGAAGCTGGGGCAGCGACACGATCAGCTGCAGGTACTGCTGCGCCGCGAACTCGGCCTCGGGACCGCCCAGGCCCTCGATGCCGCGCTGCAGCTGCGCGGCGATCCGCTGCACCATCTGCGCGCGCCCGCCGCTGAGCGCGACCGCGTCGAGCAATTCCGGGAAACGGTGCGATTCGGCCACGATCAGCCGATGCAGCGCAAGGATGCGCGGCGACAGCGCGGCGCCGATCACCTGCATGCC
>JAJZHS010000310.1 GCA_021798395.1 Pseudomonadota bacterium | reverse complement strand
TGGCCCGCGCCATGCGGCGCTGCCACTTGCCCAGACGCTTTTCCTCGCGTCGAAACGTCTTGGGAGATGCAATCTTCTCTCCGGTGGAGAGGACGGCAAAATGGGTCAGCCCAAGGTCGACGCCAACTTGGCCCTGCGCCTTGGGCTTCGCGGCCACCGTGTCGTCGCACAAGAGCGAGGCGAAGTACCGGCCCGCCGCGTCACGCGAGATCGTCACGGTCGAAAGCTTGGCGCCTTTGGGGATCGTTCGCGACCAGCGGATGGCCAGAGGTGCATCCATCTTCGCCAGACGCAGCTCGCGCTGCTGCGCATCCCAGCGGAACGCCGAGGTCGTGTACTCGGCCGCTTGCGGCCCATCCTTGCGCTTGAACGACGGGTACTTGGCTCGCTTGGCGAAGAAGTTCAGGAATGAGGTGTTCAGATGGCGCAGCGCCTGCTGCACGGGCACGCTGCTGACCTCGTTCAGCCAGGCGTGCTCTGGCGTCTTCTTGAGCACCGTCAGCGCCGCTGAGGTCTCGTGGTAGCCCATGCGCTCCTGGCGCTGCATCCACGCATCGCTGCGCAGCCGCAGCATGTGGTTGTAGACGAAACGCGCGCATCCGAACGTGCGAGCCAGGATCTGTTCCTGCTCTGGCGTCGGATAGAAACGAAATCGGTAAGCGCGCTTGGCTTGCATAACTCACACAATACGTCGTTTATGTGTAAACTGTCAACCCAGTGCCGACCTCCGATCGACACTCCTTTCCTCCTCGCCCTGAACGGCGACGTTTCTCGGAGCAACGGATGAACACTGAAAACACCACCCATTTCGGCTTCGAGGACGTCCCGGTGCGCGACAAGGCGCGCCGAGTCGCCGCCGTGTTCGACTCGGTGGCGCCGCGCTACGACCTGATGAACGACTTGATGAGCGGCGGCTTGCACCGTGTCTGGAAAGCGTTCACGGTGGCGCTGGCCGGCGTGCGCCCCGGCTTCAAGGTGCTCGACATCGCGTCGGGCACCGGCGATCTGGCCCGCGCCTTCGCGCGCCAGGTCGGCGACGCCGGCATGGTCGTGTCGACCGACATCAACGCGTCGATGTTGCGCGAAGGCCGCTCGCGGCTGGAGGACGCCGGCCTGTGCGTGCCGGCCACGCAGTGCGACGCCGAACGGCTGCCGTTCGCCGACGCCAGCTTCGACCGCGTCACCGTGGCTTTCGGTCTGCGCAACATGACGCACAAGGAGAGCGCGCTGGCCGAGTTCCACCGCGTGCTCAAGCCCGGCGGCAAGCTGATGGTGCTCGAGTTCTCGCGCCCGTGGGAGCCGCTGCGCGGCGCCTACGACTGGTATTCATTCAAGGTGCTGCCGCGGCTCGGGCGCATGGTCGCCGGCGACGCCGACAGCTACCGCTACCTGGCCGAGTCGATACGCAAGCATCCCGACCAGCCGACGCTGAAGGCGATGATGGAAGCCGCCGGTTTCAGCCAGGTGCACTGGCATAACTTGACCGCCGGCGTGGTGGCGCTGCATATTGGTGTGAAAATCTGACACATCCGCAATTTATCTGCGTTCAGGTGATGGACAGGCGGCAAGCCCTTTGCGAGCATCGTGCTCAATGCACCACGCGACGCTTGCCAGTTGATGAACCATCCGATCTTCCTTTATGCCGCCGCCGTCGCGGCATTCGCCGGCGTCGCGCTGTGGCTGCTGCTGTGGCGCGCGCGACGCACCCCGCCTACGCCGCAGCGTGACTGGGGCTCGGGCTACGACCTGACCCAGCTCGGCCAGGAGTCGTACCAGCCGGCGCAACGCTTCGAAGGGCTGGCCACGGCGAGCCGGACGCGAGCCGACGGCTTCGACGAGGCCGCCTTCCTGACGCAGGTACGCCAGCGCTACCTGGATCTGCGCCAGGCGTGGGACGCCGGCGACCTCGGGCCGTTTCGCGACAGCACCGCGCCCGGACTCTACGCGAGCTTGCAGGTCGCGCTCGCTGCGCGCGCCCATGGCGGCGGCCGTACCGAAATCGTCACGCTGCAGGCGCTGCTGCTCGAGCTGCGCGCGCTCGATGGCGAGCAACGCGCCAGCGTCGAGTTCGCCGGGCTGGTGCGCGACGGCCGCTGGGGCGGCGCGCAGCCGGTGCGCGAAGTCTGGCAATTGACCCGCCCGGCGGGCGGCGGCGACTGGGTGCTGGCCGGAATCGAGACGCTGGGCTGATCCGGCGGCGTTTGGATTGCCGCATTTCATCCGGCAATAACTAGCTAAGTCCAGATAATTAGCGAGGTTATTAACGCCTCGCTGGATACGATCGTCACCGTATTTTGCTGCAGCGCGCCTGGAGGAATCCAGGTCATGCGCGCATGCGGACACGGGAACTATTTGTCGTTGACGCGCATCTAACGCTAATGCGCGGCGTCGAGCACCATGGTTTTCGCGGTTCGGCTGCGCGTTTCATGCAAATCCGGACCCGACGATGACCACGCCCCCAGCCGTCAACAGCCTGCCTTATTGGAACCGGCGCTTCGCCGACGACTGGACCGCCGCGGGTGGTGCCGAGCAGTCGCGCTTCTTCATGCGCCTGCTGGTCGAGGCCTTGCCACGCTGGCTGTGCGACGAAATCCAGCGCGAGCGGCTGCGCGTTTGCGACTGGGGCTGCGCCGAAGGCGATGGCACCGCATGGCTGGCGCAGGAACTGGGTTGGGACGTCACCGGTGTGGACTTTTCCGAGGTCGCGGTCGCGCACGCCCGGCAGCGCCATCCGGCGACGCCCTTCGTGTGCGAGAACTGGCTGGACCGTGCGCAACGCGAGGCCTACGACGTCGTGGTGTCGTCGAACACCTTCGAACACTTCGATTGCCCCTGGGACGTATTCAAGGTCGTGGCCGAACAGGCGAAGCGCCATCTGCTGCTGCTCGTTCCCTACCGTGAATACCAGCGCCACGTCGAGCACGCGGCGACTTTCGACGACGCGTCGATCCTGCTCGCGCCGAGCGCGAACTGGGCGCTGCTGCAGAGCCGGGTGATCGACGCGGCCGAGCGAACGCCTTCGCACTGGCCAGGCGAGCAGGTTTTGCTGTGGTACGCACGCGTCGAATTCCTGGTGCAAAGCGGTTTCAGCCTGGCCGATGCGCAAGCGCATCCGGCCGCCGCGATCGAGCGCGGCGACGCCGCCATGCGCGCCTTGGTGCGGCGCGAAGAAGCGCTCGCGTACAAATCCCGCGAGCAGCAGCGTCGCATCGCCGCGCTGCTCACCGACAACGACGAGCAACGCGCCGCACTGGCCGCCACGCGTGAGCGACTCGACGCGGTGCTCGCGTCGACCAGCTGGCGGGTTACCGAGCCGCTGCGCGCCGCCGGAGGCCTGCGGCTGCGCGCCG
>JAJZHS010000028.1 GCA_021798395.1 Pseudomonadota bacterium | reverse complement strand
CTGCGCCGACTTGGGGCGGAACGCGGCGCAGACCTCGGGGTCGCATTCGAGGTACGGGCCGCCGATCAGGTCGACGCAGTAGGGAATCGCGGCGAACACCCCCTGCACCAGCAGCTTGCCGTCGGCGTCGCGCAGCCCCTCGAGGGTTTCGCGGATCGCCTTGGGCTGGCCGGGCAGGTTGACGATCAGTGCGCCGCCGCGGATCACCGCGACCTGGCGCGAGAGGATCGCGGTGGGAACGAAATGCCGGCTGATGCGGCGCATTTCCTCGCCGAATCCCGGCATCACCCGGTCGGCGACGTCGAGCGTGGCTTCGGGCGTGACGTCGCGCGGCGCCGGCCCGGTGCCGCCGGTGGTCAGCACCAGCGCGCAGCGTTCGGTGTCGACCAGGGTGCGCAAGGTCGCCGCGATTCCGTCGCGCTCGTCGGGAATCAGACGCTCGACGCAGTGCAGCGGATTGCGCAACGCGCGGCCGAGCCAGTCGCGCAGCGCCGGCAGTCCGGCGTCGGCGTACACCCCGGCGCTGGCGCGATCGCTGATCGACACCAGGCCGATGCGGACCGGGTCCAGGACGTGGTCAGACGTTGCCATGGTCGTCGGTCTCCAGCAGCTGCTTGAGGGTCTGGAACAAGGCGCGGTAGTGCTTCGGCGGCCTGCCCGCAGCCTGCTCGGAACGCGCCGCGCGCAGTTGCGCGCGCAGGGGCTGCGCGTCGATCGCGGGATGCGCGGCCAGGAAATCGGTCAGCGCCGCATCGTCGGCCAGCAGCTGCGCGCGCAAATCCTCGAGGCGGTGCAAGCGTGCCACCGCGGCGCGGCTGTCGCCGCTGGCGTCGGCCAGCGCCTGGCGCAGCGGTGCGGGGTCGACCGCGCGCATCAGGCGGCCGATGTACTGCGCCTGGCGGCGCCGCCCTTCGTGGGCGTGGATGCGGTTGTACGCGCCCAGCGCGGTGCGCAGCGCGTCGGGCAGGCCCAGCGCGTCGAGTCGGGCAGGGGCGAGCGCGGCGAGTCGCTCGCCGAGCTGCTGCAGTTCGAGCATGTCGCGCTTGCGCTGGCTCTTGCTTGGCGCCGCGTCGTCCGCGGGTGTCGTGTGCGGGGTGTCCATGCGCCGGTATTATCGTCGGCATCCCGGAGCGCGGCCGGCATCGCCGTGTTCCCAACTCCTTCTTCCAGGCGGCAAGCACGTGGGTCAATTCGCGTACAGCAAATCACAGTTCCAGGATCTCGCCGCGCAGGCACTCGACGCGGCGCGCGCGGCCGGCGCAAGCGACGCCGCGGTCGAGATCTCCGAAGGCCAGGGCCTGAGCGTCAGCGTGCGCAAGGCGCGCGTCGATCAGGTCGAGCACAACACCGACAAGGCGCTGGACATCACCGTGTACAGCGGCACGCGCCGCGGCCATGCCAGCACGTCGGACTTTTCCCCGCAGGCGCTGCGGCGCACGGCGCAGGCCGCGTTCGACATCGCGCGCTACACGGCCGAGGACGACTGCGCCGGACTTCCCGAGCCCGAGCTGCTGGCGTTGCGCGCGCGCGACCCGGGGCTGTTTCACCCCTGGGACATCGACGTGGCCGCGGCGATCGAACGGGCGCGCTGCTGCGAAGCCGCCGCGTTCGCCACCGACCGGAGGGTGCGCAACAGCGAAGGGGCCACGGTGTCGGCGCAGCAGTCGCATTTCGTGCTCGCCAACACGCGTGGCTTCAGCAACGGCTACGCGACGACGCGGCACAGCGTGTCGTGCGTGCCGATCGCCGGTCGCGGCGCCGACATGCAGCGCGACTACTGGTACAGCAGCCACCGCGATCCGGCGCAGCTGGCTCCGGCCGAAGCCATCGGGCGCTATGCGGCCGAGCGCGCGCTGTCGCGCCTGGCCGCCCGCAAACTGCCGACCGGGCAGTATCCGGTGCTGTTCGAGGCTCCGCTTGCGTCAGGGCTGATCGGGTCTCTGGTGCACGCGGCCAGCGGAGGAACCTTGTACCGCAAGGTCTCGTTCCTGGCCGACCAGCTCGGCAAGCCGGTTCTCGCCGGGCACCTCGACCTCGACGAAGACCCGCGCGAGCCCGACGGCATGGGCAGCGCGCCGTTCGACGACGAAGGCGTGCGCACCAAGGCGCGCCGAGTGGTGCGGGGAGGTCGCCTGGAGGGGTACTTCCTGTCGACGTATTCGGCGCGCAAGCTCGGCATGGTCACGACCGGCAACAGCGGTGGGTCGCACAACCTGCGCCTGCGCAGCCGCCGCACGCGGCCGGACGACGACCTGCCGGCGATGCTGCGCAAACTGCACCGCGGTCTTTTCGTCATCGAACTGATCGGTCACGGCATCAATTACGTCACCGGCGACTACTCGCGCGGCGTGATGGGCTTCTGGGTCGACCACGGCGAAATCCAGTACCCGGTGCAGGAAATCACCATCGCCGGAAATCTGCGCCAGATGCTGCTGGGTATCGAAGCGGTCGGCGCCGACGTCTGGCGCGGCGGCGCCCGCCATACCGGATCGGTGTTGCTGGCCCCGATGACCGTCGCCGGCAGCTGACGCGCCGCGTCAGCGCACGCGTTCGTAAAGCACGATGTCGTAGGCGGGATGGCCGTCCGCGGCGGGGGCCGGTTCGCGACTGCGCTCGACGAACGCGCCGCGCTCCCACTGCGGGAAATACGCGTCGCCGTCGGCGCTGGCGTGGACTTCGGTGAGCCACAACCGCTGCGCCAGCGGCAGCGCCGCGCGGTACAACTGCGCGCCGCCGATGACGAACACCTCGGCCGCGCCGGCGCAGCGGAGCAGCGCTTCGGCCAGCGAGGCGCACACCTCGGCGCCGGGAGCGGCGTAGCCGGGGTCGCGGCTGATGACCAGGTTGCGCCGGCCGGGCAGCGCGCGGCCGAGCGATTCCCAGGTCTTGCGCCCCATCAGCACGGGGTGGCCCAGGGTGGTGCGCTTGAAATGCGCCAGATCGCCGCGCAGCCGCCAGATCAGCGCGTTGTCGCGGCCGAGCACGCCGTTGGCACCGACCGCGGCGATCAGCGCGACGCGCGGAGGCGTCATCCCGGGCTCAGACCGCCACCGGCGCCTTGATCGCCGGATGGTGGACGTAGTCGAGCAACTCGAAATCGTCGAGCCGGTAGCCGAACAGGGTATCGGGCCGGCGACGCAGCCGCAGCCGCGGCGGCGGGTACGGCGCGCGCGCGAGTTGCAGCCCGACCTGGTCGAAGTGGTTGTGGTAGATGTGGCAGTCGCCTCCGGTCCAGATGAATTCGCCGAGGTCGAATTCGCATTGCTCGGCGATCATCTGGGTCAGCGCTGCGTAGCTGGCGATGTTGAACGGCACGCCGAGGAACAGGTCGGCACTGCGCTGGTAGAGCTGACAGCTCAGGCGCGCGCGCGCGCCGTGCGCGGCCGGCGCGACGTAGAACTGGAACAGCAGATGACACGGCGGCAGCGCCATCGCGTCGAGCGCGGCCACGTTCCAGGCGCTGACCAGATGGCGGCGCGAATCGGGATGGGCCCGCAGGCCCTCGATCAGGCGCGCGATCTGGTCGACGTGGCCGCCGTCCGGAGTCGGCCAGGCGCGCCACTGCACGCCGTAGACGGGGCCGAGGTCGCCGTCGGCGCGCGCCCACTCGTCCCAGATGGTGACGCCGTGCTCGTGCAGGAAGCCGACGTTGCGGTCGCCGCGCAGGAACCAGAGCAGCTCGACGAGGACGCTCTTCAGGTGGACCTTCTTCGTCGTGATCAGCGGGAATCCGGCGGACAGGTCGAAGCGCAGCTGTGCACCGAACAGGCTGCGGGTGCCGGTTCCGGTACGGTCGGCCTTGTCCGCGCCGCGCGTCAGCACGTCGCGCAACAGGTCTTCGTACGGGGTCGGGATCGGCGGGCTGGACATGGTCGCGAAGGACGGGCTGGATGCGCACTGCGCGGGCCTGCAGTTTAGCGAAGCCGGGTCGTCCGGTGCTGGCCTACCATCGGGGTGCACACCGTCCACCCGACAGCCACGACCGCCATGTCCGCCATGTCCGCCTGCACCGAGCCTCGCCTCGACTTCGTCCAATGCCTGCACCCCGGGGGCCTGCATCGCATGGCCTATTGGGAGTGGGGCGATGCGGACAACCCCGACGTCGTTGTCTGCGCGCACGGCTTGTCGCGTCAGGGCCGCGACTTCGACGTGCTGGCGCAGGCGCTGGCGCCGCGCTGGCGGGTGGTGTGCCCCGACGTGGTCGGACGCGGGCGCTCCGACTGGCTGGAGCAGCCGCTGCAGTACCAATTGCCCCAGTACGTCGGGGACATGGTCACCTTGCTCGCCCGGCTGCGCGCGCAGCGGCTGGCGTGGGTCGGCACGTCAATGGGGGGGCTGATCGGGATCGGCCTCGCCGGAATGCGCTCCGCGCCGGTGCACGCATTGGTGCTCAACGACATCGGCCCGGCGATCGCACCCGACGGGCTGCAGCGCATCGCCAGCTATGTCGGCCAGCCCGCGCGCTTTGCCAGCGTCGAGGAAGGCGCGCGCTATCTGGGCTCGATTTCGCAGGGATTCGGTCCGCATAGCGCCGCGCAATGGGTGGCGTTGAGCCGGCCGATGTTCGTCGCCGACGGCGACGGCTGGCGCCTGCACTACGACCCGCGCATCAACCTGGCGTTCGCCGCGGTCGACGCCGCGGCGGCGCAGTCCGGCGAACGCGCGCTGTGGGCCCTGTACGACGCCATCGAGGCGCCGACCCTGCTGCTGCGCGGCGCGCAATCGGACATCCTGGCCGCGGCCACGGCTGCGGCGATGAGCGCGCGCGGCCCGCGCGCGGCGCTGCGCGAATTCGGCGGTGTCGGCCACGCGCCGACGCTGATCGCCGCCGAGCAAGTCGACGCCGTGACGGCGTTCATCGCCGCCAGCCTGCCGCCGCGATGAGCACGGGCGCGATGCACGCATGCGCCGCGGCCGGCAGCGGCCGCCGCGTGGCGCAGCGCGCGAAGGGTGGTGCGCGCGCCGCGCGTGGAGGGCGGTCGTGAGCGAGGCCGACGACGCGCTGCTGGACAAGGCGCGCGCGTTCAGCTCCGCGTTGCTCGAAGGCGCGCGCCTGGACACCGGCGAGTCGGCTTTGGCGCACGCGCACGGCGCGTGTGCCGTTCTGCGCGACATCGGCGCCGATGCGCCCACGCGCGCTTGTGCCTACCTGAGCCAGGCCGCAAGCCAGCTGGCGCGGCCCGAGGAGCAACTGGCCGGCGCGTTCGGCGCCGAACTGGCGCGGCTGGCGATGGAGAACCTGCGCCTGATCGACCTGCTGCGCACCGCGCGCCGCGCCGGGGCGCAGCCGGGCCACCGTGAGCTGATGCGCAGGCTGCTGCTGGCGTTCTCGCAGGATCTTCGCGTCGTGCTGCTGCGCCTGGCGTCACGCTTGCAGTCGCTGCGCTACTTCGCCGCGGCCGGCGGAACGCCCGGCGCCGAATGGATCGAGGAGTCGTTGCAGGTCTACGCGCCGCTGGCCAACCGACTCGACCTGTGGCAGGTCAAGTGGCAGATCGAGGACCTGGCGTTTCGCTGGGCGCAGCCGGAAGCCTGGGCACGCATCACCGACTGGTTGGCGCGGCGCGCGGCGCAGCGCGAGGCGCTGATCGCGCAGGCCAGCGCGCAGCTGCTGGCCAGGCTGAACGACCACGGCATCGAGGCGCGGATCAGCGGGCGCAGCAAGCACGCCTACAGCATCTGGCGCAAGATGCAGGGCAAGTCCTTGCAGCTCGACGAGGTGATGGACTTGCTGGCGTTGCGCGTGATCGTCGATCGCGTCGAGCAATGCTATGCCGTGCTCAGCGTGGTGCATGCGTTGTGGCAACCGTTCGACGCCGAATACGACGATTACATCGCACGCCCCAAGCCCAACGGCTACCAGTCGTTGCATACCGTCGTGCGCGGGCCGCGGCAGTTGCCGCTCGAAGTGCAGATCCGCACCGCCGCCATGCACGCGCATGCCGAGCAGGGCGTGGCCGCGCACTGGGCCTACAAGGAAGCGGGCGTGCACGGCTACAAGGGCGTGTCGGCGGCGTCGCGCTACGACGCCAAGATCGCGCTGGCGCGTCAGCTGCTCGCGCTGCGCAGCGAACTCGCCGCGCAGGGTGCGACGCAGGGCACGGCGGCCACGCCGTTCGACGACCGGATCTACGTGCTGACCCCGCAGGCGCGCATCATCGAACTCGAAACCGGTTCGACACCGGTCGATTTCGCCTACGCGCTGCACACCGAACTGGGACACCGTTGCCGCGGCGCGAGGATCGACGGCGCGCTGCTGCCGTTGAACACCGAGCTGCGCAGCGGGCAGACGGTGGACATCGTCGTCGGCAAGCAGGGCGGTCCGTCGCGCGACTGGCTCAACCCCGAACTGGGCTTCCTGCACAGCGCGCGTGCGCGCGCCAAGGTGCGCGCATGGTTCAACGCGCAGGCTCTGGCGCAGACCCAGGCGGCCGGGCGCGCGGCGGTCGAGAAGCTGCTGCAGCGCGAAGGGCGCTCCGGCATGAGCCTGCAGGATCTGGCCAGCGGCCTGGGGCTGCGCAGCGCCGAGCAGCTGTTCGAGCGGGCCGGGAGCGACGCGCTGCCGCTGCGCCAGATCGAACTGTACCTGCGCGGCGCTCCGGACGCTCCGCCCGAGCCCGCGTGGAAGGCTGCCAAGGCGCACCAGCCCGGCGGCGTGCTGGTGGTCGGAGTCGGCTCCCTGCTGACCGAGCTTGCGCGTTGCTGCAAGCCGGCGCCACCCGACGCCATCCAGGGGTTCGTCACCCGCGGCCGCGGCGTCTCGGTGCACCGGGTCGACTGCAGCAACGCGCGCAATCTGCTGCGCCAGCACCCCGAGCGGGTGATCGCCGTGACCTGGGGCGATCGCGGCGGCGCGGTCTACCCGGTCGACATCGCGGTCGAGGCCGCCGACCGCCAGGGGCTGCTGCGCGACATCTCCGAGGTGTTCTCGAAGGAGAAGGTCAACGTCATCGGCGTGCGCACGCAAAGCCGCGCCGACGGCGCCCAGATGCGCTTCACCGTCGAGTTCCCGGGACTCGAGCGACTGCCGGCCGTGCTGCAGTTGTTGCACGAGGTCAAGGGAGTGCGCAAGGCTTCACGCAGATGAAAAGCCGTGCTAGGATAGTCGTTTCCAGGCGGTTAGCTCAGATGGTTAGAGCGCTTGCTTGACATGCAAGAGGTCGTTGGTTCGATTCCAATACCGCCTACCACCGAACAGGCAGAAAACGTTTCACAAACGAAGCACCATGACGAAACCCCGATGCGCCGAGCGCATCGGGGTTTTTTTTCGAGGTGCATCCTGCACAGGGCGCACCGACTTGGGTCGCTGAGGAGGTCACGCCCTGCGCGCAGCGGTGTCCCGGGTCAGCTCCCGCTCTGATCCTGGGTCTGATCCCGTGTCTGATCCGGGGTCTGGTCCTGCAGTTGATCGCGGGTCTGATCAGGGGTCTGGTCCTGCAGCTGATCGCGAGTCTGATCGCGGGTCTGGTCGTGAAGCTGGTCCCGCGTCTGATCGTGTAGCTGATCGCGGGTCTGGTCGCGGGTCTGGTCGCGGGTCTGATCGCGCGTCTGATCGCGCGTCTGATCCAGTTGCTGCGCCTGTTCGCGCGTGCGGGTGCGCGTCTGTTCCTGCTCCTGCTCCATCGCGCGGGTGGTGCTTTGCGTGCCCTGTGCGGCACCCGGCCCGGCGCCGGGGCCCATTCCGGAACCGGCACCGCCCATTCCGGCACCGCCCATACCGCCACCACCACCGCCACCGCCACCGCCGCCGCCACCACCACCACCACCACCACCACCACCACCACCACCGGCGGCCAGCGCGGCACCGCTGAACAGCGCGGCGCCGACCAGCACGAGAGCGTGGCGCCGATTCATCGTGTTTTTCATTGCGATCTCCTTCAATTGCGACTGGGGGATACCGCGACCAATTCTGGTGGCGCGGTCGCGCCGCGACCATGGGCTGGATCAAGCGCGCCGTCGCGGCGTGGGCCTGCGCGCCGCGTCCCCCGCGCCGGGTCAACAAGGCAAAGCTGGTAGACTCGCCTGTTGCTCCTGAGCCGGGCCTGGACCGCCGTGCGCGCGGCTGCGGGTGCCTGGATTCTTCCGAGTCGAAACATGCTGCACATCACTCTTCCCGACGGTTCCCGGCGTGCCTACGAGGCGCCGCTCACGGTGGCCGAGATCGCTGCGTCGATCGGGCCCGGGCTGGCCAAGGCCGCGCTCGCGGCACGGGTCGACGGTCGCCTGGTCGACCTCAGCCACCGCGTCGAGGCCGACGCGCGCGTGAGCATCGTCACCGACAAGGACGCCGAAGGGCTCGACATCATCCGGCATTCGACCGCGCACCTGCTGGCGTACGCGGTCAAGGATCTGTTTCCCGACGCGCAGGTGACGATCGGGCCGGTGATCGAGAACGGCTTCTACTACGATTTCGCGTACAGGCGCCCCTTCACACCGGAGGACCTGGCGGCGATCGAGTCGCGCATGAGCGAACTGGCCGCGCGCGACGAACCGGTGACGCGGCGGGTGCTGCCGCGCGACGAGGCGATCGCTTATTTCAGCCGCCTGGGCGAGGACTACAAGGCCGCCATCATCCGCGACATTCCGGCCGGCGAAGACGTGTCGCTGTACACCGAAGGCGCGTTCACCGACCTGTGCCGGGGGCCGCACGTGCCGTCGACCGGTCGGCTGAAGGTGTTCAAGCTGACCAAGGTGGCAGGCGCGTACTGGCGCGGCGACCATCGCAACGCGCAGTTGCAGCGCATCTACGGCACCGCATGGGCGCGCAAGGAGGAGCAGGCCGCGTACCTGCAGCGGCTGGAGGAGGCCGAGCGCCGCGATCACCGCCGCCTGGGCAAGGAACTCGATCTGTTCCATTTCCAGGAGGAGGCGCCCGGCCTGGCGTTCTGGCATCCGCGCGGCTGGCAGTTGTGGCAGGCGGTCGAGCAATACATCCGCGGCGTCTACCGCGACAGCGGTTACCAGGAAGTGCGCGCGCCGCAAGTGCTCGACGTCAGCCTGTGGAAGCGTTCGGGCCACTGGGACAACTACCAGGAGAACATGTTTTTCACCGAGTCGGAGAAGCGCGCCTACGCGATCAAGCCGATGAATTGCCCGGGCCATGTGCAAATCTTCAATGCCGGCCTGCGCAGCTACCGCGACCTGCCGATCCGCTACGGCGAATTCGGCGCGTGCCATCGCAACGAACCGTCCGGCGGCCTGCACGGACTGTTGCGGGTGCGCGGCTTCACGCAGGACGACGGGCATATCTTCTGCACCCCGGAGCAGATCGAGTCGGAGGTCACCGCGTTCCATCGCCAGGCCATGCGCGTCTACGCCGATTTCGGCTTCAGCGACATCGAACTGAAGATCGCGCTGCGCCCGGACAAGCGCATCGGCGACGACGCCATCTGGGACCGGGCCGAGGACGCGCTACGCGCCGCCCTGCGCTGCTGCGACGTGCGTTGGACCGAACTCCCTGGAGAGGGCGCGTTCTACGGGCCGAAGATCGAGTACCACATGAAAGATTCGATCGGTCGCGCCTGGCAGGTCGGGACCATGCAGGTCGACTTCATGATGCCGGAGCGTCTGGACGCTTCGTACGTCGACGAGCATTCGTCGCGCGTGCGCCCGGTGATGTTGCACCGCGCGATCGTCGGCTCGATGGAGCGCTTCATCGGCGTTCTGATCGAGCACCACGCGGGCGCGTTGCCGTTGTGGCTCGCGCCGGTGCAGGCGATGGTGCTGAACATCACGGACGAAACCGCGGCGTATGCCGCGGAAGTGACACAAAAGCTGAAAAAACAAGGCCTTAGAGTCGAGTGCGATTTGCGCAACGAGAAGATCACCTATAAAATCAGGGAACACTCGTTGCAGAAAATTCCTTACTTGCTCGTGGTCGGCGAGAAGGAGCGCGCAGCACAGGCAGTGGCCGTGCGGGCGCGTGGCAACAAAGACCTGGGTGTGCTCACGCTGGCCGAATTCTCCGCGAAGGCAACGCAAGACCTGGCAGAGTTACGTTAGCCGGAGCACGCAGTCATTTTCCGAATCGAAAGGTTGCAACCATCGCTACCACCCTGCAGAGCCGCAACGCCCCGGAAAAAAGGGCGCACCGCCTCAACCGCGAGATCAACGTCCCGGAAGTTCGCCTGAGCGGGCCGGCCAACGAGCCGATCGGCATTGTCTCGATCGGCGATGCGTTGCGCCGTGCCGAAGAGCTCAATGTCGATCTGGTCGAGATCGCGCCGACCGCGAGCCCGCCGGTCTGCCGTCTGATGGACTACGGCAAGTTCAAGTACCAGGAGCAGAAGCGCACGCACGAGGCGAAGCTCAAGCAAAAGCAGATCCAGATCAAGGAAGTCAAGTTCCGCCCCGGAACCGACGAAGGCGATTATCAGATCAAATTGCGCAATCTGAAGCGTTTTCTCGACGAGGGGGACAAGGCCAAGGTTTCCTTGCGTTTCCGGGGTCGCGAGATCACCCACCAGGACATCGGCATGCGTCTTCTCGAGCGCGTGCGCGATGACTTGCAGGAGCATGGCCAGGTCGAGCAGATGCCCAAGCTCGAAGGCCGGCAAATGATCATGGTGCTGGGGCCGAAGCGCAAGAAGTGAGCATCGACGCGGCCGCTGCGGCCGCGTGCAGCATCCGCGTGCCGCCGGGCGAAGGTCCGGTGGCGGCGGCCGCGGCAGCGGCGCCCTAGCGGGCGCGGCTGCCGACCACAAGTGGGCGCAGGCCCAAGTGTCGCGCATCGCGACCGCCTGCGCACATGCCATCAACTTTCATGGAGCGAACCATGCCCAAGATGAAGACCAAGAAAAGCGCGGCGAAGCGCTTTCGCGTGCGCCCTGGCGGAAGCGTCAAGCGCGGCCAGGCGTTCAAGCGCCACATCCTGACGAAAAAGACGACGAAGAACAAGCGTCATCTGCGCGGGGCCGTCGAGGTCCACGCGACGAACCTGGGCCACGTTGCCCAGATGATGCCGTTCGCCTGAGCCCGCAGGCTCTTCCGTCCCCATTCATGAAGGAGTGAAACAATGCCCCGCGTCAAACGTGGTGTAACGGCACGCGCCCGTCACAAGAAGGTCCTCGACCAGGCCAAGGGATTCCGCGGCCGCCGCAAGAACGTCTTCCGCATCGCCAAGGAGGCGGTGATGAAGGCTGGGCAGTACGCGTACCGCGACCGCCGAGCCAAGAAGCGCGAGTTCCGCGCGCTGTGGATCACCCGCATCAACGCCGCGGTGCGCGAATGCGGCCTGAGCTACAGCGTGTTCATGAACGGCCTGAAAAAGGCGTCGATCGAGATCGACCGCAAGGTCCTGGCCGAAATGGCGGTCAACGACGCCGCCGCGTTCGGCAAGATCGTCGAGCAGGTGAAGGCCGGCCTGGCCTGACCCGGTGCGGCGCGGCGTCGCCGCCGCGCCGCTTGCTTGTCCGACAGGCCTGGTTTCCCGGGCCTTTTTTGTCCCGCTGCTGCTGCGATGAACGAACTGCACGACCTGGTCGAACGCGCGCAAGCCGAGTTCTCCGCCGTGGGCCAACCGGCCGAACTCGAGAACGCGAAAGCCCGCTACCTGGGCAAGTCCGGCGCGCTGACCACGCTGATGAAAAGCCTGGCCGGGCTCGACGCCGATGCCCGCCGCGAGCGCGGCGCACAGATCAACCTGGCCAAGCAAGCCGTCGAGCGCGCGCTGGCGGCGCGCCGCGACGCGCTGGCCGAAGCCGACCTGCAGCAGCGCCTGGCCGCGCAGGCCATCGACGTGACCCTGGCCGGGCGCGGCCAGCGCGCCGGCGGCGTGCACCCGGTGGTGCGCTCGTGGATGCGCATCGAGACGATTTTCCGTTCCATCGGTTTCGCCGTCGCCGACGGCCCCGAGATCGAGGATGACTGGACCAACTTCACCGCGCTGAACTCGCCGCGCAACCACCCGGCGCGTTCGATGCAGGACACCTTCTACGTCGACCTGAAGGACGCGCACGGTCAGCCGCTGCTGCTGCGCACCCACACCTCGCCGATGCAGGTGCGCCATGCGCGCGCCCACGCCGCGCGCCATGCCGGCGCCAGCGCGATGCCCGAGATCCGCGTCATCGCGCCCGGGCGCACCTACCGCGTCGACAGCGACGCGACGCATTCGCCGATGTTCCACCAGTTCGAGGGGCTCTGGATCGGCGAAGACGTCTCGCTGGCCGACCTCAAGGGCGTCTACACCGGTTTTCTGCGCGCGTTCTTCGAGCGCGACGACATCGCGCTGCGCTTCCGTCCGTCGTATTTCCCGTTCACCGAGCCGTCGGCCGAAGTCGACATGATGTTCGACAGCGGCCCGCTGCGAGGCCGCTGGCTGGAGATTTCCGGCGCCGGCCAGGTGCATCCGAACGTGGTGCGCAATTTCGGCCTCGACCCCGAGCGTCACATCGGCTTCGCGTTCGGCTCCGGGATCGAACGGCTGACCATGCTGCGCTACGGAATCGGCGACCTGCGCCAGTTCTACGCAGGCGACTTGCGTTTTCTCGAACAGTTCAACGCCGCCTGACTCGGCGCCCCGCTTCCAACCGTATCCATGCAAGTACCCGAATCCTGGCTGCGCGCGTTCTGCGATCCGGAACTCGACAGCGCGCACATCGCCGAGCGGCTGACCATGGCCGGCCTCGAAATCGAGGACATGCGCACCGCGGCGCCGGCGTTCAGCGGCGTCGTCGTCGCGCGCGTGCGCGACGTGCAGCCGCACCCGAAGGCGGACCGGCTGCGTGTGTGCCAGGTCGACATCGGCGCCGACGCGCCGCTGCAGATCGTGTGCGGCGCGCCGAACGTCGCCGCGGGCATGACGGTGCCGTGCGCCCGCGTCGGCGCGGTGCTGCCTCCGGCCGACGAAGACGGCGAGCCGCTGCGCATCGGGCCGGCGACGATGCGCGGCGTGACCTCGCACGGCATGCTTTGCTCGGCGCGCGAACTCGGCTTGTCGGGCGACCATTCGGGCTTGCTCGCGCTCGACGACGCGCTGACGCCCGGCGACGACCTGCGCCGCGCGCTCGACCTCGACGAAACCGTGTTCACGGTCAAGCTCACGCCGAACCTCGGCCACTGCATGAGCGTGTACGGCATCGCGCGCGAACTCGCCGCCGTCAGCGGCGCGCCGCTGCGCGCGCCGCGTTTCGACACCGTGGAGCCGGCCATCGACGCGCATCTGCCGGTGCGCGTGCACGCGCCGGACCTGTGCGGACGCTTTTCCGGGCGCGTGATCCGCGGCGTCGACGCGCGCGCCCCAACCCCGGCGTGGATGCGCGCGCGGCTCGAGCGTGCCGGACAGCGCAGCATCTCGGCGCTGGTCGACATTTCCAACTACGTCATGCTCGAGCTCGGCCGCCCGACCCACGTCTTCGACCTGGACCGCATCGACGGCGGTCTCGACGTGCGCTGGGGCCGCAGCGGCGAAACGCTGGAGCTGCTCAACGGCCAGACCGTGGCGGTCGACGAATCGGTCGGCGTCATCGCCGACGGCCGCGGCCTGGAGTCGCTGGCCGGAATCATGGGCGGCGAGGCCACCGCGGTCACGCTCGACACCCGCAACGTCTACGTCGAGGCGGCGTTCTGGTGGCCCGACGCGATCCGCGGCCGCGCGCGCGGCTTCAATTTCACGA